>NZ_SLKM01000240.1:0-9804 GCF_007134575.1 Natronospira sp. | reverse complement strand
GGAGTGGACCAGCTCATGGGAGATGAGGGACACCAGGCTTTCATCGCCGGCGATGATGGTGGGGGTGACGAAGGACACCCGCGGGTTTTCCATGCCGCCATAGGGAAAGCTGGGCGGCAGCACCAGAAGGTCGTAACGGCCCCAGTCATAGTCACCGAAGCGGGCCTCGGCTTCCTCCAGCATGCGCTGGGTGACGGCGAATTCTTCAACCGCTGCGTCCAGGTAACGGGGCTCGGAATAGACGCCCACCCGGTCGCTGATCTCCTCGAAATGCAGATCCCCCACCGCCAGGGCGATGAGGTAGGGCGGAACTGCCTCCGGCATGTTGAACTGGAAGACCCCGTCCCGTTCCGCATGGGGATCATTCTCGGCACTCATGACCGCGAACAGGCCCTCCGGCGGACGCAGCTCGGCACTGTAGGTGATCCGTACCTGGGGGGCATCCTGAAGGGGCACGTAGCTGCGGGCGTGGGTGGGCTGGCCCTGACTGAACAGGAAGGGATGTTCACCGCCGGCGGTCTGCTCCGGGGTCAGCCATTGCAGGCCGGACGCATCCGGGCTGGTGGTGTAGTGCACGCGAATCTGCTCAAGCTGGGCGGGCAGAATGATTTCCAGCGGGCGGCCGTTGTGGCGATGGGCCTCGCCCAGCTCGAAATCCACCTCACGCCATTCATCCCCCTGTCGATACTCCACCTGGTGAATCTCCAGGTCTCGGGTATCCAGGACCACCCGGCGGCTGCGCCGATCCATCCAGTCCAGATCCAGTCGGGCCCAGCCGTCCAGGACCCGGCGCTCGAAATCCACGTCCAGGTCCATGTGGACATGGCGCACCCGCACCTCGGCCGGATTGGCGAAGGAGTGGGGATCTTCCACCGCTTCGGGTTGTTCGCTCCGGTCCGGCGCGCAGGCGGTGAGGGCGAACAGGGCAATGATGATGAAGATACTGCTCAAACGGTACATGGCAATCACTCTCCCGTGGTGATTCGATGGACGTGCCATTGGCTGATGGGAAAGTTTACAGTCTGGCGTACAATCCTTCATGCTAAATTCTCCACACAGGCAGGGCACATGAACCAGGAAGCGGACAACAAGGCAAAAAAGCGCTGGCTTACCGTGGCTGTCGTCAGCGGCCTGATCGTGCTGGTACTGGGCATCGGCATGCTCCTGCCCGCCGAGCAGACGGTCAAGCGCTCATTGGCCATGCAGGCCCCGGAACTGGTGATCTACCAGACGCTTACCCAGCCCAAACGCTATTCCCGCTGGCTGCCCTGGTTACAGCGGGATCCGACCTTCAATACCCGCCAGGAAGGGGCCGAGCAAGGCGAGGGCGCGGTGTTCGTCTGGGAGGGCGGACAGGGTCGGCAGTCGGAGGGCCGGCTGGAAATCGATCGGACCGAACGGGGTGCCTTTATCATTCATCGTCTGCAACTCGGAACACATGTGGAGGCCCGCGGCCGGTTTGAGATCGAGCCGGAACGGGGTCGCTACCGCGTGACCTGGCGGGTGACCCGCGATGTGGGCCTCAACCCCCTGCGTCGCTATCAGGCGATCATGTTCGAAGACCGCCTGGGGTCGGACCTGTTGAGCGGTCTGACCTATCTCAAGGTCTATGTGGAGACCCAGCGCTCACCGTTTCCGGATGAGTGATCGGACAGGGCGTATTCAGAGGTTCCTGCCATGCAGACGAGAACGCGGTTGAACATTGCCCTGGTGGGCGGGCTTGTGGTGATCGGCCTGCTGTTCTGGCTGGCGGGCCGGGAACAGGCCGGCCAGGCCCCCTTGCTGGATCGGGACCCCTCGGCGGTGTCCCAGGTTTCTGTCGAGGCCGAGGGCGAGCTGCGCTGGCGCATGGCACGACGCGATGAGGGCTGGTGGCTGGAGGAACCGGAAAGCGGTCCGGCGGATCGGGAGCGGGTGGGGCAGTTACTGCCCCTGCTGCGAGCCCCGGTGCATGCCCGTTACCCCCTGGAAGAAGTGGAGCCGGCACAATTCGGCCTGGATGAACCGGTGCTGGTGATTCAGGTGGATGGTGAGCGTCTGGCCGTGGGCGATGGCGAGCCGGTCAATCGCCGCCGCTATGTGCAGCGCGGCAATGATGACATCGTCCTGGTGGATGAGATCGTCTACTTCCAGTTTGACCGGCCTGGCCGGGAGTTTCTCGACCATCGCCTGCTGCCCGCGGGCGCTGCCGTCGAGGCCATTACCTTTTCAGGACACGAACTGACCCGGGATGACGAGGGGCGCTGGCGGCTCGAGCCCATGCCCGAGGCCTATCAGGCCGAGGACAATGAACGCCTGATCGAGAACTGGCAGGCGGCCCGGGCCCGGAAGCTGAGTGGCTTTGATGGCGAGGCAGACGGAGCGGCTGTGGCGGTTCGCCTGGTGGACGGTCGTGAGCGACGTTTCCTTGTATTGGAAGACGAGGAGGGTCTGGTCCTGGCCAGCCCCAACACCGGCCTGCGCTACCGATTCCCGGCTCGCGAGGCCGACGCCCTTCTGCCGCCCGGCAACGACGACTGAGTAACCATGCCCGAGCTACCCGAGGTCGAAACCACCCGGCGGGGCGTCGCCCCCTTTCTCAGCGAGCAGATCATCCGGGGTCTGGTGCTGCGTGAAAGCCGCCTGCGCTGGCCGGTGGATCCCGGTCTGGATCGGCGTCTGGGGGGCGCGCGGGTAACGGCCGTGAACCGTCGGGCCAAGTACCTGCTGGTGGAAACCGACCGGGGCTGCCTGCTTTGGCATCTGGGTATGTCCGGCAGCCTGCGTATCATCACCGATGGCCGCGCCCCGGAAAAACATGACCACGTGGATCTGGTCCTGGAGAACGGCCACTGCCTGCGTTTCAACGACCCCCGTCGCTTCGGTTTCCTGCTCTGGACCGAGGCCCCCCTCGCCGAACATCCCCGCCTGGCTGCGCTCGGCCCCGAGCCCCTGTCGGAGGATTTCAGCGCCGAGCGGCTTTATGCCCGGTCCCGGGGCCGCCGGGCGCCGGTGAAAAGCTTCATCATGGATTCGGCCACGGTGGTGGGGGTCGGCAATATCTATGCCTCCGAGGCCCTTTTCCTGGCCGGCATCCATCCCCGGCGGCCGGCCGGTCGAATTGCCCTTGCCCGTTATCGGCAACTGGCAGCGCGCATCAAGCAGGTCCTGGCCGCCGCCATCGAACAGGGCGGGACCACCTTGCGGGATTTTCGGGATTCGGACGGAATGCCTGGCTACTTCAGCCAGTCGCTCAATGTCTACGACCGGGCCGGGGAACCCTGTCCGCAATGCGCCGCAGCCATCCGCCGGGCGGTCATCGCTCAGCGGGCCACCTATTTCTGCCCGCGCTGTCAGCGCTAGTGCCTTACTAGCCCCGCCGCCACCAGATCAGGCCACCGGCAAGCAGCAACAGGCCGGGGAGCAGGAGCAGGAAGAAACCGCCGATGACGGTGTAGGCGGTGGAGCTGAGTTCCAGGGTCCGATCGGGGGCGCTGCGGACGGGGACGTTGAGGCTGACCGGGTCCGCACTCGCCCAGTTGAATAGACGCAGGCCCAGTTCCAGGTTGGCGCCGTTGCCGATGTAGGCATTGCTGAGCGCGGCCTGGCTGCCCAGTACCGCCACTCGCTGCTCAAGGGTGGCCCCCTCCGTTTCCAGCTCCCGTGTCAGCAACTGCCCCAGGTGCATGGGGCCACTGCTAAGGCGGTCGCCATCCAGGGTCTCCAGCCAGGATTCCCCGCTGCTGCGCAGCATGGACTGGCGCTCCCAATCGTCCATGCCGGAGGCATCCACCATGGTGGCGTGGGGAATCAGGGTCACCGCATCAATCTCGCCGGTGATCGGGTTGTCTTCATACTGAAAGACCAGAATCATGCCGGGGTCTTCGATGCCCAGTACCCGGCCCGAGGGATCCTTGACCAGCCCTTCGGCCAGCCCCAGTCCCAGATGATCGGCCAGGGCCATGGGCGGGCTGCCGTGGGGGTCCACCAGCCAGACCAGATTGCCGCCCTGGTCAAGATAATCCCGCAGGTGATCGATCTCCCCGTCCATCCAGTTGCCCTGGCTGCCGGCAATCACCAGAACCGCGGTATTGTCGGGGATGCCGTCGCGGGCAATGTTGACCCGCTGCACACTCAGGCCCCGTTCCTTGAGATGATTGCCCAGTTGTCCCAGGTCGCTGCCGCCCTCACCCAGGGGGTCGGCTTCGCCATGGCCGCGGGTAAAGACCAGATAACGCTCACTGGCTCGGGCCGCACGGGCAATGGCATTGGTAATGCCGGCCTCGGTGAAGCGGTCCACTTCCTCGCGCTGGTCGCCCACTTCCACAAAGACCTGTCCCGGCTGGGTCACCCCGTATTCGCGGCTGATCGCCGGCTCCCGGTCCGGATCCACAAAACGCAGCTCAATGCTGTCCTCGGCCCGACGATAACGATCCACCACTGTGCGCACCCGATCCCGCAGGGCGGTGTCCTCGCCCAGGAAAACCGTGAAACGCAGCGGCTCTTCCAGGGTCTGGAGCAGTTCCCGGCTGGGCTCGGAGAGACTGCCGCGGGCGCCATGGGTCCAATCGAAGCTGGTGGAATAGCGATGGCTCAACAGCGCCAGGCCGATCACCACCGCCAGCAACAGCACCACGGTTGTCCACTGCTGGACTCGATTGCTCCAACGGGTTCGCCGATCGATCTTCATGGCCGCAAACGCTCACTATCCAGTCGATGAATGGCAAGGCCCAGGAAGGTGAGCATGAACAGGCCGTAGTAGGCCAGTTCGGACGTGGCAACCTGGCCCCGGGCCATGTTCTGGAAATGGCCGATGACAGACAGATACTCCACCACACCGGCACCGGCCTCGGCATCCGCGGCCCAGTCGATCATCCACAGCAGAATGAGCAGACCGAAGCTGGCAATGGCGGCCACCACCGGCTGGCGGGTGAGGCTGGAGAAATACAGGCCCGCCGAGGCAAAGGCACCGGTCATCAAAAGCAGACCCAGGGCGCCGGCCGCCCACTTGCCCAGGTCCAGTTGCGTGCCCACCGACAGACTCAATGGCATCAGGGCCACCAGGGTCACCATGATGGCGAGCAGGGCACCCACTGCCAGAAACTTGCCAAGCACGACATGGCGGCTGCCCACCGGCGAGGACTGCAACAGGCGCAGGCTGCCGCTGCGTTTCTCCTCGCTGATCAGACGCATGGTCAGCAAGGGCACCACCATCAGCAGGATCATGGCCGCGCTGCCGAACAGGGGCGTGGCGATCATGTCGGTGACGCCGGGCGCCTCCGCCTGGCCGGCAAAGGCCGGCTGCAACTGATCGGTCCACAGATCGACCTGGACCAGAAAGATCCAGGCGTGAATGAAGGTGGTCACTGCCAGCACGATCCAGGCCAGCGGTGACAGGAACAGACTGCGCAATTCCCGGGCGGCAATGGTCAGTGTCATGCGGCCGCCTCCTGTTCCCCGCTGGTCAGATTGACGAAAAGCTGCTCCAGACTGGTTCGCTCCGGCTCCAGGAAGCGCAGTCCCCACTGACGCTTGATGGCCAGCTCCGCACAGGCCGGGGCCAGATCCTCGCGCCCCTTGTGGCGAATGAAGACTTCATTGTCACCACGCTTTTCCACGCTCTCCACACCCGGCAGCTCCCACAGGGCCTGGGGATCCACTGCATGCACGAAGCCCACGCGCAGGCCGGTGACCGGACGGTGCTCCAGTTCCGCCAGGCTGCCGGCATGGACCAGACGACCGCCCACCATGATCTGTACATGACTGCAGGTGGCGGTGACTTCGGGAAGGATATGGGTGGACAGAATGATGCCGTGATCGCTCGCCAGCTCGCCTACCAGCTCCCGGATTTCCCGGACCTGGTTGGGGTCCAGGCCCACCGTGGGTTCATCCAGGATCACCAGGTCGGGTTCGTGGATGATCGCCTGGGCAATGCCCACCCGTTGCTGGTAGCCGCGTGACAGGCGCCCGATCAGCTTGCCGGCCTCGCGAGTGAGGCCGCAGCGTTGCTTGGCTCGGGCCACGGCGCCACCCAGTGCCTTGCGGGGCAGGCCTCGCAGGCGGGCGGTAAAACGCAGGTACTCGTCCACCGTCAGTTCGGGGTAGAGGGGCGGGTGCTCGGGCAGATAGCCCAGTCGCGCCTTGGCCGCGGCCGGCTGCTCCAGCAGATCAATGCCGCAGATTCTCACCTCGCCCCGGCTGGGGGCCAGGCAGCCGGTCAGCATGTTCATGGTGGTGGACTTGCCGGCGCCATTGGGCCCCAGAAAGGCCAGCACCTGCCCCCGTTCCAGGGAGAAGTCGACATTGTCCACCGCCTTGTGCTGGCCGTAATCACGACCCAGCCCCCGACATTCCACCAGCAAGTCGCTGCTCATGGCACCTCGTCGTCAGCGCGCAAGAAGAAAGGCTCGGGCGAGTGTATAGCAGAGGCGCCCATGCCTGCCAATTCAATGTACTTTCTCCTCACCCCTTACCCCTTACCTTCTTACCCCATTAAACTCCCCGGCATGATTCTCGGCATCGACACTGGCGGTACCTTCACCGATTTCGTCCTTCTCGACGGCGACGAGGTCCGTGTACACAAGGTCCTGTCCACGCCCCATGCCCCCGAGGAGGCCATTCTTCAGGGGATTCGGGAGATGGGCCTGGACCCGGCCGGGCTTCGCATTGCCCATGGTTCCACCGTGGCCACCAACGCGGTGCTGGAAGGCAAGGGCGCGCGCACGGCCTATGTGGCCAACGCCGGCCTGGAGGATGTACTGCTGATCGGCCGGCAGAATCGGCCCCGGCTTTATGACCTGACCCCGCCGGTAAATCGGGGGCCGCTGCAGGGCCTGCCCCGTTTTGGCGTCTCGGCAAGGGTGGATGCCGAGGGTCGCGAGCTGTCCCCACTGGGCGAGTCGGATCTGGGCGCGCTCAGGGACTGGCTGCGCGAGCAGGATGTGGAAGCGGTGGCCGTCAATCTGCTCTTTTCCTTTCGCAATGAGGAGCACGAACAGCGCATCCGCGAGGCCCTGCCCGGGGATCTCTTCATCTCCCTGTCCTCCGAGGTGCTTCCCGAGTACAAGGAATACGAGCGCGGCATGGCCACCTGGCTCAATGCCTATGTGGGGCCACGGGTCGCGGACTATATTGCCCGCCTGGCCGAGGGGCTGCCCGGCGCCCGCCTGCAGATCATGCAAAGCGGGGGCGGCTTGATGGACGCGTCAGCCGCCGCCGCCCGCGCCGTCCATCTCTTGCTGTCCGGCCCGGCCGGCGGCCTGCGGGGCGCCGAGGAACTTGGACGGCGTATCGGTGAACAGCGTCTGATGAGTTTCGACATGGGCGGGACCTCCAGTGATGTCAGCATGATCGACGGCCACATTCGGCTCACGGACAGCGGTCAGATCACCGCCGGGGACGGGCATCTGCCGGTCCCGGTCCCCATGGTCGATCTGCACACCATCGGGGCCGGTGGCGGCTCCATTGCCCGCCTCGACGAGGGCGGGGTGCTGCGGGTGGGGCCGGCCTCCGCCGGTGCCGACCCGGGTCCGGCCTGCTACGGGCGTGGCGGTACGGCACCCACGGTGACCGATGCCAATCTGCTGCTGGGGCGGATCCCGGCGACCGGCTTCGGTGGCGGTCTCTCCCTGGATCACGATGCCGCCCGTCGGGCCTTTCAGCCATTGGCCGAGGCTCTGGGCAAGGACCTGGAGGCGGCCGCCCAGGGCGTGCTCACCGTGGTGGAAGAGGCCATGGCGGGGGCCCTGCGGGTGATAAGCATCGAGCGGGGCCGCGATCCCCGGGATTTCGTGCTGGTTTCCTTCGGCGGTGCCGGCGGCCTCCATGTCTGTGCCCTGGCCGAGCGTCTGGGCATGGACCGGGCCCTGGTGCCGGTCCATGCCGGGGTCCTCTCGGCCCTGGGCATGACGGTCACCGCCCCAGCACGAGAGCTGTCCCGCTCCATTCTTGAGCGCCTGGACCGACTGGCCCCCGAAGCCATGCGGGATGTCTATGGCGAGCTGGAAGCCCAGGCCCGTGCGGCGCTGGAGCAGGACGGCGTGGCCGCCTCGGAAATTGATTTCCAGCGCCGGGCCGATCTTCGCTACCAGGGCCAGTCCCACGCCCTGACCCTGGACTGGGGCGAAGAGGGTCTTGGCCCGGAGGACTTTCACCAGGCCCATCGGGCGGCCTATGGTCATGCCCTGGATATGCCGGTGGAATTGGTTAGCCTGCGCCTGTCCGCCACCGGTCCGGCACCCGGCCTGCAACTGGCGGCAACGGAATCGGTCGCCGGGGAGGAACCGGGGCGGGGTGAGGACGGTCCCAGTATTGTCACCCTGGAGCGAAAGCAGTTGCCGCGCTCGCCGGCCCAGTCCGGTCCCCTGCGCATCATCGACCCGGTGGGAACCACCTGGGTGGCCCCCGGTTGGTCCGCCTGGCTGGATGAGATCGGTAACATTCGACTGGCGCGGAAGGTCTAGGGTTTGCTGACCAGCGGCCTGGCCCAGGGGGCGCGGTCGCGTACAATGGTCAATTGATGAATGATTTTTTTGGGAGTCGTTGCTCGTAATGTTCCTTGATCTGCTTTCCAACGGTCTGCTGGGCCTGCCCGGCTGGGCCTATGTTCTCTACGCCCTGCTGGCGACCCACCTCACCGTCATGGCCGTGACCCTCTTTCTCCACCGTGATCAGACTCACCGGGGAGTGGATCTGCACCCGGCCGTGCGGCATGTATTTCGTTTCTGGCTGTGGCTGACCACTGGCATCGTCACCAAGGAATGGGTCGCGGTGCATCGCAAGCACCATGCTCGCTGCGAGACCGAGGACGACCCCCACAGCCCCCAGGTCCTGGGGCTGCGCAAGGTGTTCTTCCAGGGCGCCGAGCTCTATCAGCAGGAAGCCGAACAGGCGGAAACGGTTCAGAAATACGGCCGCGGGACCGTCGACGACTGGATCGAGCGCAATGTCTATAACCGCTTCTCCTATCTTGGCGTGGCCTCCCTGCTGGTCATCAATATCGCCATCTTCGGGGCCCTGGGGCTGACCATCTGGGCCATTCAGATGATGACCATCCCCCTGCTGGCCGCCGGTGTGGTCAACGGTATTGGTCATTACTGGGGCTACCGCAATTTCGAATGCCGGGATGCGGCCACCAACGTGTCGCCGGTGGGACTGTTCCTGGGTGGCGAAGAACTGCACAACAACCACCATGCCTTCCCCAGCTCCGCCAAGTTCAATCTGCGCCCCTGGGAGTTCGACATCGGCTGGGTCTGGCTCAAGGCCCTGAGTGCCGTGGGCCTGGCGAAGATCCGCCGGGTTGCCCCCAAGCCCATTCTGGGCGAGAAGGTGGTGGAGCCTCATCATATGGACCTGGAAACCGTGCGGGCCGTGATCCAGAACCGCCTGCATGTGTTGCGCCATTACAGCAGCATGGTCACCATCCCCATGCTGCGCGAGTCGCTCAACGACCGTGGCCGGCGTTTCATGCGCCGGGCCCGCAAGCTGCTGGTCCGTGACCCCGAACTGCTTGATACCCGCGAGCGTCGCCACCTGATCAATCTGCTCAAGGAACACGACGAGCTGGAGACGGTGTACAGCTACCGTGAGCGTCTGCGTGAGATCTGGGAGACCACCGCCCAGAACGACCAGCTTCTGGCCCGCTTCAGGGAGTGGTGTATCGAAGCCGAGCAATCCGGCATCCGCTACCTCCAGGACTTCGCCCGCCGTCTGCGCAGCTACCAGCTACCCCAGGCGAGCTGAGAAGGATCCTCCTCACCCCGCCGTGGGAGCGGATTCATCCGCGATCAATGGCTCATCGAAGCCCGGATCGCGGATGAATCCGCT
>NZ_SLKM01000022.1:0-29107 GCF_007134575.1 Natronospira sp. | reverse complement strand
TTGGAGGGAATCAATGTTGTCACGGATGACATATTCGCCACGCAGCTGGATTTCCGGATTGAGATTCCAGCCGCCGCCGAAGCCGATCATCAGACCGTCATCATCACCCAGGTCAAGCCCGGCGCGACCGAGCAGGGAAAAGTCGGGATTCACCGCATAATCGAATACAGCAGTACCCCAGATGCCGTCGGCTGACATGGTGAAGGTATTACCGAAAAAGTCCGTGCCGCCTTCAAAATCGCCTGAGGTCCAGTACCCACCCTCGATAAGCAGATCAAGACCTTCAACATCGAAAACATCGCCGAGATTGTAACCGGCAAAAATCTGAAAACCGGTTGCATCATCCAGACCACTGACGCTGTTTTGGTTAATACCGCCACCGACGTACATACGGTCAGCATCAAAGCCCTCTGCTGCCACGGAAGCAGAGAAGGTCAGAGCGAGCAAACTACCAACTACGAGAAATTGCTTTTTCATGATTGGGAACTCCTGAGAAAGCATTGTTGATTAAAATGGTTATAAAAATCTGCCTGGTGCGTCACAGGACAGGACACATCACTTGTCAAAACCGCCCGTCCGCAATGAGAATGGTCACTTACGCGGCGAAAATTAGCAAATCTGGCCGGCCGCGACTGCCCCCTGAATGGGGCCCCCCACCACCCCTTGCTCGGATTTCAGTATCGACGGGAGAACTTGATGCAGACATTCCGCCTCCACCGCCGATCCAATGGCCGCGATCAGCTGGAAGTCCCCCTCCGTGGCCGTGCGCTGCTGGCTCACCCCATGTACAACAAGGGGACCGCCTTCAGCGCGGAGGAGCGGCGGACTTTCGGCCTTGAAGGGATGCTGCCCGACCGAACATCGAGCCAGGAGGTCCAGAAGAAGCGGACCTACCAGGCCATCGTGCGCAAGGATGATGCCATTGAACGCTATATCGGCCTGGCAGCGCTCCAGGACCGCAACGAAGCGCTGTTCTACCAACTGCTGGAGGAACACCTGGACGAGTTCCTGCCCATCGTCTACACCCCCACGGTGGGCCAGGCCTGCAAGAAATACAGCCATATCTTTCGGCGCGGACGGGGCTTGTGGATTACCCCCCGGGACAAGGGGCGGGTGAACGAGATACTGGGAAATGCGCCCTATGAAGATGTTCGCCTCATCGTGGTCACGGACAACGAGCGCATTCTCGGTCTGGGCGACCTGGGCGCCGGCGGCATCGGCATCCCCATCGGCAAACTGGCCCTCTACACCGTGGCGGCGGGCATTCATCCCAGCCAGTGCCTGCCCATCAGCCTGGATGTGGGCACGGACAACGAAGAGCTGCTCAATGACGAGCTGTATGTTGGCATCCGCGAGCGCCGCCTGCGCGGCGAGGCCTACGACGCGCTGGTGGAAGAATTCGTTGGGGCAGTGAAGAAACGTTTTCCCAAAGCGCTCCTGCAATGGGAAGACTTCAAGAAGGCCAATGCCTTCCGACTGCTGGACCGCTACGCCGATCGGCTGCTTTCCTTCAATGATGATATCCAGGGTACCGCCGCAGTGACCCTCGCCGGGGTCATGGCGGGCTGCCGAATCGTGGGCCAGCGACCTGCCGAGCAGCGGGTACTGATCCTGGGAGCCGGCGCCGCGGGCATCGGCATTGCCCGCCAGCTACGGGAATGGCTGCGGCGGGATGGTGTGGCGGGTGAGGACCTGACCCGCGCCATCGCGGTCCTGGACAGCCGCGGGCTGCTGATTGACGACGGCAACCTCAGTGATGAATACAAGCAGGAATTTGCCTGGCAGCCCGAGGACGGCCAGGCAGTAGGCATAGACCCAAACGGGGCGCGCGACCTGGAGACGGTGATTCGGGCGGTCAAGCCCACCGTCCTGCTGGGCACTTCGGGTCAGCCGGGGATATTCACCGAGCGCGTGATCCAGGCCATGCAGGCCGGCACGGAGCGGCCGATCATCCTGCCCATTTCCAATCCCACCGCCAATACCGAGGCCCGCCCCGAGGACCTGATCCGCTGGACGAAAGGCCGCGCCCTGGTGGCCACCGGCAGCCCCTTCGATCCCGTGGAGCACGCCGGCAAGATCCACGAAATTGCCCAGGGCAACAATGTCTATATCTTTCCCGGGGTTGGCCTGGGTGCCCTGGCCGTGCAGGCCGACCGCATCACCGATCGCCTGTTCACGGTCGCCGCCGACGCCCTGGCCGAATGCATCTCCGAAGACGACCTGGCCGCCGGCCGCCTCTACCCGCCCATGAAAGGCCTGCGCGAAATCACCCGCCACATCGCCCTCACCGTGGCCCAGGCCTGCGTTGAGGACGGCCTGGCAGAACCGGCAGAAGAATTGGAAGCTGCCGTCGACAGCCTGATGTGGAAACCCGAATACCCGGAGTATGTTCCTGCGTAGCGGCGAGCTTATGGACCCTGCCATACCGCTGTAGGAGCGGATTCATCCGCGAAAGGCTTCAGACCGAACGCCCGATCGCGGATGAATCCGCTCCCACGGCCTAGAGCGAGGCACATAGCAACGCTACGTCACCCCGAAGGAAGAGACCGTGGGGTCGCTGGCCCGGGGGGAATGCGAGTGGCTGAGGGGCTGTGCGGTTCTCTCGCGCCGCGCTGGAGCGAGGTGCGTAGTGGCGCTACGTGCCGAGCGAAGCGCAAGCGAGAGGGCCGCACAGCCCCTCAGACGCCGCAGCCACCCCGGGTCAGCGACCCCCACCAAAAAAAACCCCGGCACATCCCGTGTGCCGAGGTTCACCTGTCAGCGAAGGTGATTGAGTGCACGCCCGCCACCATCCCGGTGTGCATCCCTTCGTGGCCGGTTCCGGTGACGATCCTGTCACCCCTCCCTGTGGGTGCCGTCCTGGCACTGTCCTTTCCAGCCTGCGGACGGTTACAGTATGGCCCCTGTTCCGGGCCCCGACAGTCGGGGAAGCGCGCATTCGGCTGTAGGACAATGCCTACAACCCCGTGGACAGACAATAAGTTGACAATTTTTCCCAGTCAGCAAGGGAGGCGAGGTGATTGCACTGCTACAAAGGGTTCGCGAGGCCAGTGTTCGCATCAAGCAAGAGACGGTGGGCCGGATCGATACCGGCCTGATGGTGCTGTGGGCGGTTGAACGGGGCGACAGCGAAAGGGCTGCGGAGCGCCTGGTGCGGCGAGTACTGGCTTACCGTGTCTTCCCGGACGAGGGCGGCCGCATGAATCAGAGTCTGGTGGATATCGATGGCGGCTTACTGTTGGTGCCCCAATTCACCCTCGCGGCCGATACCCACAAGGGTACCCGCCCAAGCTTCACCCCGGCGGCCCCGCCGGAGGAAGGCCAGCGCCTCTTCGAGCATGCCCTGGCTTTCGCCCGGCAGGAACACGCCCGCGTCGAGGCCGGCCGTTTCGGCGCGGACATGCAGGTGGCCCTCGTCAACGATGGGCCGGTGACCTTCTGGCTGTCGGTGCCGCCGCAGGTCTAGGTGACCCGCGGCGGCAATCCAGGCCCTAGAAGTGGTAACTGGCACCGAATCGGATAAAGGTCTGATCGACAAAGTCAGCCTCGTAGACTTCCACATCAAGGCCGAGACTGAATTCGGGCGTTATGTCATAGGCCGCACCGACCCCGATTATCGCCGTCTCGTCATCCAGATGGTCGAATATAGCGAACTCCAGGCTACCCCGAAGATGCAGTTCGGGCAGCACGGAATACTGGACCTTGGCGTGTAATGAGTAAATGTCTTCGTCAAAATCGCCCTCAAAGTCCCAGTAGCGATAGGAGTAGCCCAGGTCGATTTCCAGCTCATCCATGTCAAGCACCCAGCCGGCGCTGAAACGCAGGACATCCAGGTACTCGACAGAACTGAATTCACCGCCCAGGCGAAGTTGTGGCAGGAAATCCAGTGATTCTATGGACCCGGAAACACCAAAACCGTCATCGAAATCATCAAAATCGGCATAGTGGAGTCCAATTTGCGCTTCCATGGCATTGGCACTTCCCGCCATGGCTAGACAGGTCAGCCCGGCAAGTGAGAACCGCTTAATCGCTGTCAATTTCATATGTTCCTCCAGAATCTGTCACGCTATCAATCTAGGGCCAGCCACCTCCGCCGTTGATTCGGCGGAGGTGGCACCAGTGTCATTCAATGCTGGAACGGATCAGATCACCATCAGCATCTGCTGCCTGTCTTGATGGCTCAACCATCTTTGTTTCCGAAATGCTCTCTGCCGCCTCGGGTGCGGACCAGATCGGCTCGAAGGTATCGGCATCCAGAAGCGCAATATAGCGCTGCCGGTAATCACCCACCTGGACAAACTCACCCGCCACTGCAATGAGGGTGTCCGTCTGCGCAATGGCATGGACACGACCATCGAATCCCGGCGTATTGTCCTTCAGGGTGAAGTCGTCACCGTCGAAGTCAAAGGCAGCGAATCCATGGCGGTTGCTGACGTTGATCTCGTTGAAGTCCCCACCGATGAGCAGTCGCTCGCTGTCAAGCCGATAGTCGATCGCCCACACAGTGCCGTCGGGCTGAGGGGCATCATCTTCCGGGTTGTAGGAGTCAGGATTCCAGACGAAGTACTCATGCGGATCACCCTGAGCTTGGGTGAACTGACCACCAACGAAGGATAGATTCTCATCGTCCTGATCAATCCACACAGCGCGGACGTTGCCATTGAACTCCGTAAGGGAAAAGGTATTGGAAAAATCCGTACCACCAAAACCGTGGTAGTGGTCCACATCATCCCCAGCAGACTGCGTGAAACGACCGCCGACAACGACAGCATCTGAAATGCCCGTGTAATGGCCCAGACTGTAAGCGACATCATTCAGTTCAGGGTCGCCAGTATCCGCATCCCATATCCCGAGATCCGGATCCACGAGCGCCATGCGCTGACGGTCCGCTGTGCCCACACCCGGAAAATCAAGGGTGGTGAAGGCACCTGCCAGGTAGACACCGTTCCCCGAGAACAGAAGATCATGAACGGTATCATCCGTACCGGGATCCCAACCCTCAAGCTCCCCGGTCTGACTATCGAAAGCAGCGGCGTTGCCGCGCTCCTCACCGTCGGCGCCCGCGGTCGAAAAGCTGCCACCGACATATAGATGACCATTGGAATTATCAACATCGAGGGCATAGACCGGGCCGTCGACCTGGGCCTGCCAGTCAACTTCGAGATCGCCCGACTCAATCTCGAAGGCGGCGAGATGATCGACCCTATGGCCACCAGCAGCCTGAACATAGCCTCCAAGTGCGGCATAACCATCAAAGAAATCAATACTCCAACCATAGGCGAAGCTACCCTGATGCTCCACCACCGGCACCCAGCTTTCATCCAAAGCGGCGGTATCCGGGTCCAGGCGAGCAAAGGCATGGACTGTGCTATCGGCTACCTGCCGGAATTCGCCAGCAATATAGAGCTGACCTTCGTGGACCGTGATTCGATACACCTCCTCATCAGTCTGAGCATCCCAGTCCGGATCGACACTACCATCCTCCCGGTCGAGCGCAGCAAATCCCATTCTGCTTACACCGGCCACTTCGTTAAAAAGGCCACCCACGAAGAGGTAATCGTTCCAGGCATGAACCCCAATGGCGCTTCCGGAAACCTCCGGATTCTCGAAATCAGAATCCAGGCTACCGTCTGACAGATTGAAGATGGCAACGCCCTCATAGGGCTCACCATTAGCCTCGCTAAATTGGCCGGCGACAATTAAGCGCTCTGAATCGACGAACAGGTCGAACGCACCATCGTTCAGACTGGCTTCAAAGTCCTCAATGACATCGCCGGTCTGGGAATCCAGCGCCGCGATGCCTTGCTGATCGTTGGGCCCGTAATCTGAAAACCTGCCAGCGAGATAAAGTCGATCATCTTCAATCAGGATGCGGAATGCCCGGTCATTCGGAGATTCAGGGCTAAAATCCGTATCGACAGTACCATCCAGATTCAATGCCACGAGATTGGCATGGGTATCATCGCCATCGACCTCACCGAAATCCCCCGTGACATAGAGACGATCTTCGTACATCACCATGTCCAGAGCGAAACTACCGGAGAATTCCGCACCCCAGTCTTCATCAAGACTGCCATCAGGATTCAGGCGAGCAACCAGGGGCTTGTCCACGCCCTGAACGGTTTCAAAGTGGCCGGCAACGAACCACCCCCCCTCAGGGTCCTCAATGACCCTGGAGGCTTTGCTGAGGACGCTAGCATCGAGCTGCACGATCGGGCCAGTTGTCGGAGCACCATCGAGGTCCGGTCGCACAAAGCTCAGCCCAATTGATTGGTCACCGTACATGCCAAATTCGCCACCGACGATCACATGTTCACTGAGAATCACGGTGTCATGAACGGGCCCGGAAAGCTGGAAGCTGGCCGGCGTAGCGACGACTGGAGCAGAAGTTTCGCCCGCAACTCGCTTTACGAAGGTGTAGGCGGCATTCAGCTCAAGGTCGTCTTCCGACACCGATAGACTGTGCTCACCGCCTTCGACATCGACCACCGTGCCGCCATTTTCACAGGCCTGGACATTGGACCAGTCGCATTCATAATCGGTGCTATAAAGAATATCCACAGGCCCGGCCAGGTCCCAATCCAGATGAACCGCGCCTTCGGCGTTGGAAGCGTTGAGGGCCAGTGAGTCGCAGTTGACCTGGAGATCCGTGACATCACTACCTGCCACGACGCCACTGCCATTGGACACCTCACAGAACTGGCCGGACGGTTGCCCATCCACCACAACTTCATAATCACTGCCGTCTTCAATCTCTTCCTCGAAATTGAAGGCGCCATTCTCGCTCAGGGTCAAGGTGTGCTCGTCGTTGAGCAGCAAATCGACGCTGTCATCGCTCAGGCCCTGGAGCTCGCCGCCAACGGTGAAAAAGTCGGGCTCCTCACCAACTGCATCGCCTGGATCACCCTCGCCATCGGCGAGACAGGCACTCAGACCAAAACCTGCGAGCAGCGCCAGTGCCGCTGCCGACCGCTTATGGAAGGAGCACGCCTTTTTAGGCGCGGCCCCATCTTTCACTTCAAATTCCATCTTTGCCTCCCGGCCCTTCGCGGGGCGATCATTCAAACCAAAATCACACGGTTTGCAGCTTAGTTGGGAATTTTGGCGCATTCACCCCCCCGGGCAGGGGGCCCCAATGCCCCCCAGATACCCCCCAAATCAGGTGGGATTGTGCCGGGGTACTGACCATGACGGGGACATGCGGTATGCTGGTCTCCTTGATTTCCAACCGTGAAGATGCACAATGACCGCCCGCAAGGCAGCCATCCACCGCAAGACCCGTGAGACGGACATCCGGGTATCCCTGGACCTGGACGGCAGCGGCGAAGCCCGACTGCGCACCGGTGTCCCCTTTCTCGAGCACATGCTGGATCAGATCGCCCGCCACGGCCTGATCGACCTTGAGGTCGAGGCCGACGGTGATCTGGAGATCGATGCCCATCACACCGTGGAGGATGTCGGCATCACCCTGGGTCAGGCCCTGGCCGAAGCCTGGGGCGAGGGACGGGGCCTGACCCGCTACGGCCATGCCTATGTACCCCTTGATGAGGCCCTGTCACGGGTAGTGGTGGATCTCTCCGGACGCCCGGGACTGGAGTATCGGGTTGACTACCCCCGGGCGCGAATCGGCGATTTCGATGTGGACCTCATCCGTGAGTTCTTCCAGGGGCTGGTCAATCACGCCCGCCTGACTCTGCATGTGGACGGACTGCAGGGTCGCAACGCCCACCATGTGGCGGAGACCGTCTTCAAGGCCTTTGGCCGGGCACTGCGCATGGCGGTGACCGACGACCCACGCATGGGCGATACCACACCATCCACCAAGGGCAGTCTCTAGCAAGGGCAACGGGGAGCAAGCCAGCAACACCGGGCCGGCATGAACAGAATCGCTGTCATCGACTACGGAATGGGCAACCTCCACTCCATGGCCAAGGCCCTGGAGAAGGTGGCCCCGCGCAGCCGTGTGGTGGTGACTGCCGACGCTGACGAGCTCGCTCGGGCCGACCGCATTGTCTTTCCCGGCGTGGGGGCCATGGCCGCCTGCATGAGCGAACTGCAGCGACTGGACCTTGTTGAAACCGTCCGCCGCTTGAGTCGCGAACGCCCCTTCCTTGGGGTCTGCCTTGGGATGCAGGCGCTATTCGGCCACAGCGAGGAGAGCGGCGGGCAGGCGGGCCTCGGCATCCTGCCCGGACGCGTGCGCGGCTTTTCCCCGGAGTTGGCAGAGACTCACGGCCTCAAGATTCCCCACATGGGCTGGAACCGGGCCCGGGCCAGACAGGACCACCCCCTGTGGTCGGGGCTGGATGCGCCGTGGTTCTATTTCGTTCACAGTTTCTATTGTCAGCCTGATCGGGACGAAGACGTGCTGGCCGAATGTGACTATGGGCAAGCCTTCTGTTGTGCGGTGGCCCACGAGAATGTGGTGGCGGTGCAGTTTCATCCCGAAAAAAGCCAGGCCGCGGGCCTCAGGCTGTTGAGCAATTTCGTCGAGTGGCGGCCGGAAACGGGCGCCCGGGGTGGGTCCCGGGTCGCCTGAATCAGTCCGGCTGGCAAAAAGTGGAGGAAGGACCATGCTCGTGATTCCCGCAATCGACATCCAGGATGGGCGCTGCGTGAGGCTTCGCCAGGGCAAGCTGGATGACGCCACGGTATTCTCCGAGGACCCGGCCGAGGTGGCACGCCGCTGGGTGGAAGCCGGCGCCGAGCGGGTCCATGTTGTGGACCTGGATGGTGCCAAGGCCGGCCGCCCGGTGAACGATGGCGTGGTGCGTGACATCGTTGCCGCCTGCGGAGATATCCCGGTCCAGGTGGGCGGCGGCATTCGCGATGAAGACAGTGCCGACGCCTACCTCAGCACCGGCGTGGAATGGGTCATCATCGGCACGAAAGCCGTCAACACCCCTCATTTCGTGGAAGACCTGTGCGTGGAGTATCCCGGCCGCATCATCGTTGGCCTGGACGCCCGGGACGGCAAGGTAGCCATCGACGCCTGGTCCAAGCTTTCCGAGCATGATGTGCTGGATCTGGCCCAGAAATATGAGGGCGATGGTGTCTGCGCCATTATCTTCACCGATATCAGCAAGGACGGCATGATGGCCGGCCCCGCCGTCGATTCCACCGCCGAACTGGCTCGCAGCATCAACATTCCCGTCATTGCCTCCGGCGGGGTCAGCAAGCTGGATGACCTCAAGGCTCTGGCCACTTACCAGGAGGAGGGCATCCAGGGTGCTATCGTCGGTCGTGCGATCTACGACGGGGGCATGGACCTGGCCGAAGCGATCCGCCATTTCCACGGCGACCCGCGTCCAGACGAGTCGATGGTATGACCCAGAGTGACGGGCTTGCCCGGCGCATCATCCCCTGTCTCGATGTGGATCGGGGGCGTGTGGTCAAGGGCGTACGCTTCGAGAACATTCGTGACGCCGGCGATCCGGTGGAGATTGCCCGACGCTACGACAGCGAGGGCGCGGACGAAATCACCTTTCTGGACATCTCCGCCAGCCACGAGGGCCGTGACACCATGGTGGACGTGGTGGAACAGGTGGCCGGGCAGGTCTTCATGCCGCTGACCGTGGGCGGCGGCATCCGCGAGGCGGACGATGTCCGCCGCATGTTGCGCGCCGGCGCCGACAAGGTGGCCATCAACACCGCGGCGGTGCACCGGCCCGAACTGGTGGCCGAGGCGGCGGAGCGCTTTGGCAGTCAGTGCATTGTCGTGGCCGTGGATGCCAAGCAGGTGTCGCAAGCAGAGGAACCCTTGCGCTGGGAGATCTTTACCCATGGCGGACGCCGACCCACGGGCCTGGATGCCGTTGAATGGGCGCAGCGGATGGCCGAGCTGGGCGCTGGCGAACTGTTGCTCACCAGCATGGACCGGGACGGCACCCGCTCGGGCTTCGATCTGGCGCTGACCCGCGCGGTCAGTGATGCGGTCACGATACCTGTGATTGCCTCCGGTGGTGTGGGCAGCCTGGATCACCTGGTGGACGGTTTCATCCACGGCGGTGCTGATGCCGTGCTGGCTGCCAGTATTTTTCACTTTGGCGAGTACCGCATTGGCGAGGCCCGAGAGGCGCTGGTGCGAGCAGGCATCCCCAGCCGTGAGGTGGAAGCGGCATGAACGCGCCGAGCTGGCTCGAGGCAGTAAAATTTGATGATCGCGGCCTGGTCGCGGCCATTGCCCAGGACGCCGACAGCGGCCAGGTACTGATGCTGGCCTGGATGAACCGAGAGGCACTGCTGGAAACCGTTCGCCTGGGGGAGGCGGTCTATTACTCCCGCTCCCGCCAACGTCTCTGGCACAAGGGGGAACGATCGGGCCACACCCAAACCGTAAAGGACATTCGCCTGGACTGTGACGGTGACACGGTGCTGATGCAGGTGGAACAGCACGGTGGCATTGCCTGCCACACGGGGCGGGCCCGTTGTCTTTTCCGGCGCCTGGAAGCGGGGACCTGGAAGAGTACCGACCCGGTGCTGGCGTCGCCGGAATCCATCTATGGCGGGGACAATGACAGATGAGCGATGCCGAAGGCAGTGACATCCTGGCAGCCCTGGACGCGGTCATCGAGGCCCGCCGGCAGGGGGATCCGGAATCTTCCTACGTGGCCGGCTTGCTGGCCGCGGGGCCGGCAAAGATCGGACGCAAACTGGGAGAAGAGGCCGTGGAGGCCCTGATCGCAGGGATCGAGGAAAGTCCGGATGCCCTGCGCGATGAAATCGCCGATCTCTGGTTTCACAGTCTGGTCCTGCTGGCGGCCCGTGGCCTGGACTCACGCGATGTGCTGGCCGAGCTGGAACGGCGTTTCGGCCTCTCCGGGGTCGAGGAGAAACGGCGGCGCCAAAAATGACCCAGGACAAGCCCCCACGCCGTCGGGTCGGCTACAATGTGCCCGTTGATCAAACCTGAGTGGAATTCACCCCCGACCACCCATGGTCGAGGCATTGTTCCGGGAGCATTCTTATGGGCATTGGCGGCATCGGTATCTGGCAACTTCTGATCATCCTGGCCATCGTCATCCTGCTGTTCGGCACCAAACGGCTGAGCAACCTGGGACAGGACGTGGGCAGCGCCATTCGTGGCTTCCGCTCGGCGGTCAAGGAAGAAGACAAGGATGAGGGGGAAGAAACCTCGGAGCGCCTCTCCCAGAATGAGGAGTCCGCAGACGCGGACTTTGAGCAGGATGAAAAACAAGATCAGCAGAAGCCTTGAGCCCGACTAGCTGATGGGTATCTGGGAAATTCTGCTGATTGCGCTGATCGTTCTGGTGGTGGCTGGCCCGGAGCGGCTGCCGGTCATCATGCGTAATGTCGGTGGCTGGGTGGGCCGCGGCCGGGCCGCGTTGCGGGGCCTGCAATCGGAACTGGAGCGTGAAGGCGAAGAACTGCGCCGAAACGTCGAGAAGCCGCTTGGCGAAGGTAGCGAGGGTGAGGAGCAGGGGCGTGACTGAACAAACGCCGCTGATTGATCATCTGACCGAGTTGCGCAACCGCCTGCTACGCATGGTGGCGGCGGTGCTGCTGGCATTCATCGCCATAGCCCCCTTCGCCCGCCATCTCTTCACCATGCTGGCCGAGCCCCTGGCCAGACATTTGCCGGCGGAAAGCAGTCTGATCGCCACCCAGGTGGCATCCCCCTTTCTGACCCCGTTCAAGATGGCCCTGGTGGCGGCGATTTTCCTGGCCATCCCCTATCTGCTCTACCAGGTCTGGGCCTTCATCGCCCCCGGCCTTTATCAGCGTGAAAAACGGCTGGTATTCCCATTGATGGTGGCCAGCAGTCTGCTCTTCTACCTGGGCGCCGGATTCGCCTGGCTGGTGGTCTTTCCCCTGGTATTCGGCTTCTTCGTCGCCGTGGCGCCGGAAGGCGTCGCGGTCATGACCGATATACACCACTATCTGAATTTCGTGCTCAGTCTTTTCATTGCCTTCGGCCTGGCATTCCAGGTGCCGGTGGCCACCGTGCTCATCGTCCGGGCCGGCATGACCACGCCGGCCGCGCTCAAGAAGAAACGCCCCTATGTGCTCGTGGGCGTCTTCGTCATCGGCATGCTACTGACGCCCCCCGATGTGATCTCGCAAACCCTGCTCGCCCTGCCGGTCTATGCCCTGTTCGAGTTGGGGCTGGTGATGGCCTACTGGCTGGTACCCGGCATTCGCGAGGTGGAGGCCCAGCGCGGGGAACGCTGAGGCGGGACCTGGCCGCAAAAAAAGGGCGCCATCAAGGCGCCCTTAAAGCATTTTAGTCTGTCGTTCAGCGGATTCGCGGATCCAGATAGCGCAGGGCATCGCCGATATGGACATGGCCACTGCGTTCAATATCCTCTCGGGTATAGACCCGCAGCCCGGAAGACGTGGCGATGGTACGACCAACCCGCACACTGTCCACATCCCGGGCAATCCGGCTGCCAGTGATCCGGACCTTACCATTCTCAACCTTGAGAGCCGCAATATCGTTCATCAGCGGCACTTCAGCCTTCTCCTTCTCCTCGGCCTGGGCGCTGTCCAGCCCAAGCCCCAGGGCAAGAAAGACGGCAGCAACGCTGCTGATGGTGTATTTCTTCCACATGAGCCGAAACCTCCCGGCACCTCTGGGGCACCTCCGAATCTGCTTTCGCTGATACTTCGACCATTGACGGATTGTGGTGTTCCCGGCGTCAAAGGGCCTTTGGCCAGACCAAAAGCGTAGACTAGGATAGCCTCTGTGTCTGCCAGTCCCTTCTCCGCACCGTCGTCACTGCCGGATGGGGCGATTGGCCGGCGCCCTGTTATGCTGTGCCTGTCAGCGGCAAAAACGTGATCAAGCGATGCTGGAGAATCTGCTCAAGATGCTGGAAAGGGGCCAGGACAGCGCCATGCTGCGCTTCAGTCTCGGCAATGAGTATCTGCGCCGGGATGCGCTGCCGGAAGCGGCCCAGCATTACCAGGCCGCCCTGGAGCTGGACGCACAGTATTCTGCTGCCTGGCGGGCTTACGGCCGGACCCTGTTGCGCCTGGAACGACTGGAGGCGGCCGTGGAGGCCCTGGAACAGGGCATCCCCGTGGCCGAGGCGCGCGGAGACAAACAGGCTGCGCGGGAAATGCAGGTCTTTCTCAAGCGGGCCAGAAAGCAACTGAGTGAACGGGATCGAGACAAATCATGAATGACGACAATTTCCGGGAACTGACCGAAAGACAGCAGGCCCGGCAGCGCAACGACAGCAGTCTGACTCGGGAATCATGGAAGATCTTTCAGATCATGGCCGAGTTCGTGGAAGGCTTCGAGAAGCTATCGCGAATCCGGCCATCGGTCAGTATTTTCGGGTCGGCCCGCACGCCATCGGAGGAGCCTTACTACAAACTCGCGGTGGACATCTCCCAGCAGCTCTCCGATGCCGGCTTTTCCGTGGTCACAGGTGGCGGCCCCGGGATCATGGAAGCGGCCAACCGGGGTGCTGAGGCGGGGAAATCGCCCTCCATCGGTCTCAATATCGAACTGCCCCACGAACAGGTGGCCAATGCCCATCAGGACATTGAGCTGCATTTTCGGCATTTCTTCACCCGCAAGGTCATGTTCGTCAAGTACGCCTCCGCCTACGTAGTGCTCCCCGGCGGTTTCGGCACTCTGGACGAAATGGCAGAGATCCTGACCCTGGTCCAGACCGGCAAGACACGCCGAATTCCCATTGTCCTGGTGGGGCAGAGTTTCTGGGCGGGTCTTGTGGATTGGTTCCAGTCCCATCTTGTCGGCCAGGGAATGATTTCTCCCGAGGACATGGAACTCTTCCACGTGGTGGACAAGCCCGAGGAAGTATTGGATGTGATTTTTGACCATTACAGTACCCGCTCCTTCCAGCCGTCCGATGCGGAAGCGGATTTGATGCTGGACCTTTGATCTAAGGAGCAATGGCGGCAATGAAATACAAAACCGTGAAGCAATATCGCAACAGCCTCCAGGCTGAAGTGGGAAAAGGCAGGCTGGAAGCGGAAGGCATTCCGGTGATTCTGGCTGGCGTTGGTCTGGGCCCTCTCACCGGTTTCTTCAATCCACGCAGCAATGATGTCCGCCTTCAAGTCCCCGAGGATCGGCTGGAGGAAGCGCGGGAGATCCTGGAGACCGACTTTTCCGCGGATGTGGATGAGCAATGGGATCAGCAATAGTTTTGCTTGAGCGCGTCCCCTCGAAGCTCAATGCCGATCAGCGCTGCCAGAAAGCCGGTGTCAGCAATACCAGGACGGTAAAGATCTCCAGCCGCCCCATCAGCATGGCCACGATGAGCACCCATTTGGACAGGTCATCCAGGATGGTGAAATTGGCCGCCACATCGCCCAAGCCCGGCCCCAGGTTATTGAGGGCCGCGGCCACCGCCGAGAACGCGGTCACCTGATCCAGGCCCGTGGCCATGAGGATCAACATCATGACCACGAAAAGGGCCACATAGACAGAGAAGAACGCCCACACTGAATCCAGGACCCGCTGAGGAAGGATCCGGCGCCCCAGCTTCGCCGGAATCTCCGCATTGGGGTGGATTAGCCGGGTAATCTCCCGCGCGCCCTGGTTTACCAGCAAGCGAATACGGATCACCTTGATCCCGCCGCCGGTGGACGCGGCGCAGGCGCCGACAAAACTACTGAATATCAGCAAAACGGGCAGGAATCCCGGCCAGGCGACGTATTCAGCGGAGGTGAATCCTGTGGTCGTGGCGATGGAAACGGCCTGAAAGCTGCCCTTGATCAGGGCATCCAGACCGGATTCATAGACCTGGGCCAGCAGCAGATAGCCCACGACCAGACTGACCACCAGAGCCTGAATGACTAGATAGGTGCGGAATTCGGGGTCCTGGAAGTAGTGCCCCACGATCCGCCGCCGGACAGCAAGGAAATGAAGGGCGAAGTTGACCCCGGCCAAGAGCATGAAAGCCACTGCGATGAGTTCGATGGCGTGGCTGTTGAAATGCCCGATGCTGGCATCGTAGGTCGAGAATCCCCCAATGGCGACCGTGGAATAGGCATGCCCAATGGCATCGAATGGCGTCATCCCGGCCAGCCAATAGGCCAGGGCACAGGCAGCAGTCAGGCCCAGATAGATGTACCACAAGCCCTTGGCGGTCTCGGCAATCCGGGGCGTGAGGCGAGCCTCCTTCATGGGTCCGGTAATCTCGGCACGAAAGAGCTGCATCCCCCCCACGCCCAGCATGGGCAGGACGGCAATGGCGAGCACGATGATGCCCATGCCACCCAACCATTGGAGCTGCTGACGATAGTAGAGAATCGATTCAGGCAGATGATCCAGGCCCACAAGAATGGTGGAACCGGTGGTGGTCAGACCGGAGACCGCCTCAAAAGCGGCATCGGTAAAACTGATTTCCGGGTTTTCCGACAGCAGCAAGGGGACCGCGCCGGCCAGGCCGAGCACCAGCCAGAAGCTGGCCACGACCACAAAGCCGTCGCGGGTGCGCATGTCCCGGAATTCCCGCCGCGCCGGAAACCACATCAGCAGGCCGGTCCCGGCGACGATCAGGAAACCGACAATGAAGGCGAAGGCGGCGCCGTCCTGATACCACCAGGAGACCCCGATGGGGGGCAGCATGGAGAGGCTGAAGGCCATCAGCAGCAAGCCGAGAATGCGCTGGATCACCTTGACATGCATCAGGCGCCCTCCTCCCCTGGGATGCCCCGCCCCATCATATGAAGGTTACATCCACCTGAAACAGGCGCTCCACATCGGCCACATACTTGCGGTCGACGAGAAAGAGGATCACATGATCCTCGGCCTCGATCACGGTGTCGCGATGACCCATGAGCACCTCATCATCCCTGACAATGGCACCAATGGTGGTGCCGGGGGGCAGAGGAATATCCTCGATCGCCTTGCCCACGACACTGGAAGTATTTTCATCCCCGTGAGCTACTGCCTCAATCGCCTCGGCCGCGCCTCGGCGAAGGGAATGCACGGCGACCACATCACCCCGGCGGATGTGGGCCAGCAGGGAACCGATGGTGACCTGCTGGGGTGAGATGGCGATATCGATGGCGCCGCTCTGAACCAGGTCCACATAGGAAGGCCGATTGATCAGGGCCATGGTCTTGCGGGCGCCCAGATGCTTGGCGAGCATGGAAGACAGAATATTGGCCTCCTCGGCATTGGTCACGCCGCAGAAGACATCCGTGGCCTCAATGTTCTCGTCCCTGAGCAGCTCCTCGTCAGCCGCATCGCCATGAAGAACGATGGTCTTGTCGAGCTGCTCGGACAGCTTTCGGGCCCGGTCCTTGTCCCGCTCGATCAATTTGACGTTGTGGGTCTCTTCAAGCGCGGCTGCCAAACGCATGCCGATGTTGCCACCACCGGCAATGATGACCCGGCGGGCGGGTTTATCGAGCTTGCGGAGTTCGGAAATGACCTGGCGAATGTCTTCCCGGGCGGCGATGAAGAAGACCTCATCGTCGGCCTCGATCACGGTGTCACCCTCGGGGATGATGGCATCCCCCTGGCGATAGATGGCTGCTACCCGGGTATCCAGATCCGGCAAGTGCTCCCGGATGGTACGCAATTCGCTGCCCACCAGTGGCCCTCCGTAATAAGCCCTGACAGCCACCAGACGGACCCGGCCCTCGGCAAAGTCCAGCACCTGCAGGGAACCGGGGTACTGGATCAATCGGCGGATATAGTCCATCACCAGCTTCTCCGGGCTGATGACAACATCCACCGGCATGGCTTCCTGCACGAACAGCCCCTCGGCCTGCACATATTCGGTGGAACGAATGCGGGCGATCTTGGTGGGGGTATGGTAGAGGGTATAGGCCACCTGACAGGCGACCATATTGGTCTCGTCGCTGTCAGTGACCGCGACAATCATCTCGGCATCATCGGCGCCGGCACGCTTGAGAACGTCGGGAAAGGAGCCGAAACCGCGAATCGTGCGAATATCGAGGCGATCCTGTAATTCCTGCAGGCGTTCACTGTCCAGGTCAACGACGGTCACATCGTTGGCCTCTTCTCTCGCCAGATGCTGCGCCACGGTGGATCCCACCTGGCCGGCCCCAAGAATAAGTATCTTCATGCGCTCGCAGATTACGCCTAGGGCGGGAAGGGTGCAAGATCGAAGTGCTGAGTGCTGAGTGCTGAGAGGGCAGTGCCTTCCCACACTCAGAACTCAGAACTCCTCACACCGGTTCAAGATTTGCGTAGGCCAGTACCAGCCATTTCGCGCCCACGCCCTCGAAGTTGACCTGGATTCGGGCCTGGGGGCCGTCGCCCTCCCGGTTGAGCACCACGCCTTCGCCAAAGGCGGCATGACGGACGCGGGATCCCAGGGTGATGCCATCGGCCGGGCGGCCGGCATCCATCAGGCCACTGCCGGCCACGGCGGGACGGCTGACCTGCACCCGAGGCCGAACTTCGTGCAGGCATTCAGCCGGGATCTCGGCCAGGAAGCGGGAAGGCACACCGTAATTCTCACTACCATGCAGACGTCGTCGCTCAGCATAGCTGAGATAGAGGTGCTTCATCGCCCGGGTCATGCCCACATAGCAGAGCCGCCGCTCTTCCTGGATGCCGTCCGGATCCTGAATGGAGCGCTGGTGAGGGAAGAGGCCATCCTCCATACCCGTCAGGAACACCAGGGGGAACTCCAGGCCCTTGGCAGAATGCAGGGTCATCAACTGAACGCAGTCCTCCCAGGCCTCCGACTGGCCCTCGCCGGACTCCAGCGCCGCGTGGGAGAGAAAGGCGGCCAGTGGTGGCAGGGTTTCTTCCAGCGGATCGGGCTCATAGCCCTGGGCGGCGGTGACCAGCTCATCCAGGTTCTCCAGCCGGGCATCGGCCTTCTCGCCCTTTTCCTTGCCGTAATGCCCATAGAGACCGGAGGCCTGGATTACATGGTCCACCTGTTCATGGAGGTCCAGATCGGCCGTATCGGCCGCCATGCCATCCACCAGTTGGGCAAAGCGCTGCAGGGCTGACCCGGCCCTTGAGGAGATGCGACCACTACTGACCAGATCATGGGCGGCCGCCCACAGACTGCCGCCCATTGCCCGGGCATGACTGCGCAGTTGCTCCATGGTGCGCTGACCCACGCCCCGGGTGGGGACATTGGCAACACGCTCAAAGGAAGGATCGTCGTCGCGATTGGCAATCAGGCGCAGATAGGCGAGGGCGTCCTTGATCTCCTGGCGTTCGAAAAAGCGCAGGCCGCCGTAGACCCGATAGGGGATGCTCTCCGCCATGAGCAGTTCTTCGAATACCCGAGACTGGGCATTGGAACGGTAGAGAATGGCAATATCGGAGCGGGCGCCACCATCACGCAGATACTGCCTCAGTGACTCCACCACGTATTGGGCTTCATCGCGCTCATTGTAGGCGGCATAGAGAGTGACCGGCTCGCCCTCCTCGCCCTCGGTCCAGAGGTTCTTTCC
Organism: Natronospira sp.; assembly: GCF_007134575.1. NCBI lineage: Bacteria > Pseudomonadati > Pseudomonadota > Gammaproteobacteria > Natronospirales > Natronospiraceae > Natronospira > Natronospira sp. The sequence continues at coordinate 10,711 of NZ_SLKM01000022.1, read as the reverse complement.
CAGACGGTCGGGGTTGTGGGTAATCAGGGCATTGGCCGCCCGCAGAATGAGGCCGGTGGAGCGGTAATTCTGCTCCAGTCTCACCACCAGGGGATCGGGGAAATCCTCGCGAAAGCGCTGCAGGTTCTCGATCTTGGCGCCACGCCAACCGTAGATGGACTGATCATCATCGCCGACAATGAAGGGATGGCCGGTCTTACCGGTAATCAGGCGCACCCAGGCATACTGGATGGCATTGGTGTCCTGAAACTCATCCACGAGCACATGCCGGAATCGCTGCTGATAGTGGCGCAGGATATCGGCATTGTCCCGCAGCAGTTCGTGGGCGCGGAGCAGCAGTTCAGCAAAATCAACCACACCGGCGCGCTCACAGGCCTCTTCATAGGCATGATAGACACGCAGGAAATGGCGCTGGACCGGATCACCATTGTCGGCCACATGACGGGCACGCAGACCTTCATCCTTGCGGGCATTGATAAACCACTGGATCTGACGCGGCGGCCAGCGACCATCGTCGATTTCCAGGGCCCGGAGCAGGCGACGGATCATGCGCTGCTGATCTTCGGCATCGAGTATCTGGAAGCCTTCACGAAGACCGGCTTCGCGCCAATGCAGACGAAGCAGGCGATGGGCCAGACCGTGGAAGGTACCCACCCACATGGTCCCCGCCGGCGCGCTCAGCAGGGATTCGATCCGCCCCCGCATTTCGGCGGCTGCCTTGTTGGTGAAGGTCACTGCCATGACGCCCAGGGGCGAGACCCCTTCGACCTGCATCAACCAGGCAATTCGATGGACCAGCACCCGGGTCTTGCCACTGCCGGCGCCGGCCAGTACCAGCACAGGGCCGGCCGGGGCGGTAACGGCCTGGCGCTGGGCATCATTGAGAGGATCGAGAATTGCGGTGACATCATCCATGGTGGATATTCTAACAGTCCTCGACCTTGGTGGGCCTTCCGTCGCAATATCCTTGCCCTGCGCTGCTCGAATTGAGAGTATGCTCGGCTGCGAACTTGGGTTGGGGAACCCACAGGGGTGTTGAGGGGGCCGACGAAGGAACGCTGGAACTCGCATGATCGAAGCACTCACCCTGATGGTGGCCTTGGCCGCCGGTGGCAGCTGCCCGGCGGCGGCGCCACTTCACCTCCCCGAAGATGGTCTGCATATTGTTGCCCCCGAACAGCTTCTGTCCTGGAGTGAAGATGGGGGGCGGATCAAGGCTGAAAAGCTCATCGAGGCACCCGCCTGCCAGGCGTTCACTGGCGGCCACCAGGATGAGGCCCTGGCCGGCCAGCGAGTATGGCTCAAGCTGAACCCGGAGAAGCTCAACGGGAACCAAAGCTGGGGTATTCGGATCCCCGCTACCGGCTATCGCGAATTCTGCATTCACTGGCCAGTGGCTGAGTCAGACTGGAACAGGCAATGCATGCGGGCCGTGGCCGACACCCAGCCCACCGACCCCACCCGCATCCTGAACGCGCCCCCGAACATGGCCAGCGTGGCACCGCCCGACCTGGATGCAGACCGGGCCATTCTGATCTCCGCCCGTTCTCCCTTTCGCGCCTCGATTCCCCTGCTGGTCGGCCCCGCCGATGCGCTGGTCAGCGGCAACAATCGGCAGATGCTCTTCAATGGAGCCGCCTACGGCGCGCTGGCCACGCTGGTGATCTATGGACTGCTGCTCCTGGGCAGTATCCGTCAGTCGGGCCTGCTGTACTTCTCCGTATACATCGGGGCCTTTGGTACCGCGCTTTTCGTTGGTGAAAACCTTCACCAGCAATGGTTCGGACTCAATGCCATGGAACTGAACCTGCGGGGTCCCTACTTTCTATTGGCATTGAGCTTCCTGGCAGGCAGCTTCTTCCTTGCCCGCTTTCTGCGTGACCGGGACGCCCCCGCCTGGCGGGACCGCCTGCTCTGGCTCGGGGCCACCTTCAGCATTGCCTTGATGATGTTGGCCGGCATTCGTCTGGACTGGGCGCTCTGGAGCTCGGACACAGCGGCGCTCTTGTTTGCCTCGGTGGGCCTGGTGGTTACCGCCGAAGGCGTATTCAATCGCCGGCGGAATGCCGGCCCCCTGCTATTGGGCTTTGTCTTCCTGCTGCTTGCTCTTTGCATTAACGGTCTGGTGCGTCTGGAGTTGCTGCCACCCGTGGGCCTGGGAAGCTTCGACTTGTTGAAGCTGGGCATCCTTGCCGGGGGCCTGAGCCTGGGGCTGGCGGTGCAAAGGGAATTCGCCACGCTTCGGAAACAAAGGGACAGGGCCTCCCTGCTCGCCGATACCCATCAGCGGATTGCCCGCTACCGCGCCGACTTTGACACCACCACCGGCCTCCCGGGTCGCCGGCGCTTTTTTCGTCTGGTCACTGAACGAGTGGCCCACGCGCAAGGGCGAGGCGTGGGCCTGCTGATGATCCGGCTGGAGGGTTTTCGTCGCCTGCGCCACTTCCGCGGCCAGGAGGCCAGCGATGACCTGCTTCGAATCGTCGTTGGCCGACTGCAGGCCCTGGAGACCGGCGGGCGCGTACTGGCCCGGACGGAAACAGACGAATTCAGCCTGCTGTTGCCATTGCCCGCCCTGCACAACGCCGCGGAAAGCCTGGTCGACGCACTCGCTGCCGAGCTGAGCGAGATGCTGCGCGAACCCATTGAGCTTGGCGGCGAGGATATTGCCCTGGAGATGAGTATTGGCGGCAGCCTCTACCCCGGGGCGGCAAACAGTGGTAACACTCTTCTGCGACAAGCGGAAGCGGCTCTGTTTGAAGCGCGCGCCACCGCAGAACGGAGTTTCAGTCTCTACGGACGGACTGATGGGCCGGGCCTGGTGGAACGCTGGGAAATGAGAAATCGATTGGTTCAGGCCCTGGCAGACGATGCCCTCGACATCCATTACCAAACGATTATCGATCTCGATAGCGGCCAGATTCGACAACTGGAAGTGCTGGCACGCTGGCATGATCCGGTCCTTGGAGATGTGCCGCCCTCTTTGTTCATCGGCGTCGCTGAAAGCTTCGGCCTGATTGATGATCTCGGCCGACAGGTGATTGAAAAGGCCTGCCGGCAACTGGCGGCCTGGGAACGCAAGGGTCGCTTCCGTGGGGTACAACTGGCACTGAACCTTTCACCGCTGCAGCTCCGTGATCCCGAATTCGAGCCGTGGCTTGTCCGATTGCTGCGCCGCCTGGAACTCTCCCCCCATCGGCTGAACCTGGAAGTCACCGAGAATGTCCTTGTGGAGAATCTGGCGGCGGCCCGGGTTCAATTGGGACGACTGGCCCGACGAGGCATCGGCATCAGCGTGGACGATTTCGGTGTGGGCTATTCCTCGCTCAGCTACATCCGCGAACTGCCCATCGACGTGATCAAGATCGATCGCAGTTTCGTGGCCAGGCTGGACCAGTCGGCACCGGAGAGGGAGATTCTCCGCAGCATCCTGGATATGGCGGCCAAACTCCAGCTCGACGTGGTTGCCGAAGGCATCGAAAGGGAGAGCCAGGCAGCGTTTCTAAGAGAGAATCACTGCCCCATGGGCCAGGGCTTCCTGTTCAGCCGACCGGCACCGGCGACAGCGATGGAGGGTGATGAACCGGGTCCGGGCGCGGTGGTCTATACTGGACACGCTCCCAACTGACGCCGACTTTCACGGAGGTTTGGCATGCAGTATCCCCGCTCACTGATACTCCTCATCAGCTTGCTCGCCCTTGGCCTGGGCGGCTGCGATGATGACGACAATGATGCCGGTTCGGAAGGACCGCGCTTCGTTACCGAAGTCCATGTCGAAAACACGGCGGGCGAGCGCGTGGACAGCCTGCCGATAGGTCAGGATGCGGTAGTGGTATTGACGGTGAGGAACCGAAGCACCGAAGCACAGAGCCTGACATCATCCGACGCCAGGACCCGGGATTTCGTGGTCCTCGACGACGCCGAGGAGGCCGTCAGGGTCTGGTCTACCCGCCATGGCTTTGATCAGGCTGTAAGAGAAGTAGAATTCGAGCCCTTGGAAACGCGCCGCTTCGACATGGAGTGGGAGGGCCTTCTGGATGACGATGGCCAGCCCTTGCCGGTCGGCCAGTATGAGATCCAGGGCTGGCTGTCGGTCGAGGAAGAAGACGGCATTGACGATCTCTCGCCAGGACAGTTCCGGTCGACCCTGCAACCGTTTGCCATCGAAGGCTGAACAAAGCTACGTTGACGAGCAAGGGGCGTGTCCCGATGGGACACGCCCCTTCTGCTTGTCGCATCTAAACTTCAGGCGCTGGGCCCGAGAACCACGGCATTGAGAAATAGCCGGTCAACACCGCGCCAATAGCCACGGAAATTCAGATCCTCCGGAAAGGCCACCACCCGACCACTGCCCACCCGTTGCTCCCAGGCGAATACCCCGCCGGGCAGCTTGTCCAGGCTCTCTTCCCAGACATGTCCCGCCACCGGGGCGTCCAGGTTGCCGGCATAGCGAATGACTGCATTCTGCGCGGGTGAGGGCGGCCCCTCGGGCGCACGGTAGATTCGATTGGAATTGACCATCACTCGCGGGGCGCGATCAAAACCGGCAGACAACCAGTGGCGCTCGTCGATCTCGGTTTCGAAGAAAGCGCCGGGAACAGCAATGCGGTGGGCCGGTGGCTCATCATCGCCGGTCGCCCAGGCGTCCTCCAGGCCGATCAGCTCCAGTTGCTCCCGGACCAGATCGACGGCATTGCCAATCACCACGAGATTGCCGCCGTCTCGCACCCAGCGCTTCAGCCGTTCCTGGCCATCCTCACCCAGACGCTCGGCGAGGGCGGCGGCGCTGAAGGTATCCGCGATAACGATGGTGGAGAAGGATTCCAGGCGGGTCCCGGCGACGGACTCCACCCGCAACACGGTGCTGTCCAGTCGGTAGGCCTGGTCCAGGGTGTGCCATGCCCAGCCGAAGGAATAGGGATGCATGGGCTGTTCCGCCAGCAGCGCGATTTTTCCCGGTGCCAGATGGAAGGTCTCGGCGCCACCAAGGGCGGGCAGATCGCCGCCGCTGGTGCGACCGCTGTCCACCCCGTGGGCCATCAGGTCGTATTCCGCCACCAGATCGGCGAGTTGCTGTTCCAGGCCCTCATCCTGGCCACCGCGTCGAATAATCACCGTGCCCCGGGAAAAACGCTCGCCACCGGCCTCGAAAGCCCGGGGGCTGACCGCCACTCGGTAGCCGGCATTGCGCAAGCGGTGAGCCAGGGGAATGGCCGCGGTCTGGCGGCCATCCAGCAGCCAGGCATAGTCAGCATCCGGGAGTTCTCCCCCCACCCGTGGTTTTTCTGTGACCGGCTCGGTGGGCAGATTGGCCCCACTGGTGCTTGAGAAGGCCTGGAGATCGAACAGCAGGGGCAGAGACCAGGCGGTGATGTCATAGAAGCGCGGATTCTCGCCCCGGTCCACCCGTTCACGCGCCTCGGCCAGAAAGTCCTCCGGCACCGGCGCATCCGGCTCCAGCAATACACGGATCAGTCGATTACGCGGCTGCTCGGCCTCGATCACGTAACTGTTGGCGGGCAAGGCGCGGGTACCGACGGAGTTGCCCTCCCGGTCACGAAGGCCTCGCAGTCTTACCGATTCGCTGAGACGGGACACTTCAATGCCATTGCGCTTGAGCATGGCCACGGTCTCGGCCAGGATCTGCGGGTCGGCGTCCGGGGTGAGAATATATCGGCGGACCCCGCTGCGGCCCTCATCCAGGGCGCTTTGGTGCCCGGCCAGATAATCTTCAAGCAGTCTTGCCCGTTCCTCGCTGGCCAGGCGAACCGCTGCCCGGGCGGTGATGTACTGCTGCTCTACCGCCTGACGGAAGTGGCGAACGGAGCCGTCACTCAGCTCAAGGGCAAGCCCTCTTGTGGAGCCCTGCTCATAGAGCATGCCCACGGCGCCCTGATAACTGCCCCAGGAGGTGGTGTAAGCGGGATAGAAGTAATTGAAGATATCCCGCTTGGTGTACTCGGCACCGGCCTCATCAAAGGCATCGGCGTAGGCAGCCCCAAAATCCTCGAACCAATCCCAGGCAAAGTCGGGGAAATGGGGATTGCGCGGCCCGGTGGGCGGATCGAAGTAAAATTCGGTGTCATGCCCCATTTCATGAGCATCAATCACCACCTGCGGACGCCAGCTCTGAATCAGGGACATCCGCTCCCGTGTCTCGGGATGGGTATGGGCGAACCAGTCCCGGTTGATGTCGAAGAAATAATGACTGGTCCGAAAGCCCAGGGCATCCCAGCCATCGAAATCATTCGACCAATCCTTCTGCGAGGGATTGGCCTCACGACCGATACGGCGGTGATTGAACATGGCGAAGGCGTCACGGCCATCGGGGTTCAGGGTGGGATCAATGATCACCACCGTATTTTCCAGCCACTCAAGAACCTCCTCGTCCTCGCTGGTGGCCAGCTCTTCCATCAACCGGGTCAGACCGTCGCTGCCGGACAGCTCGAAGCCATGGATGGAGCCGCCAAACCAGAGCACGGCGGGTTGATCGTCGATCTCCGCCTCACCCAGCCGGGGATCCCCCAGACGCTGGGCGCCTGCCTGGATCTCGTCCAGCCGCTCGTGATTGGCCGGTGAGGTGATGATGGCGGCGACCAGGGGGCGGCGCTCGTAGGATTCGCCCTGATGGACCAGCTTGACCCGGTCCGTTTCCCTTTCCAGGGTCTCCATATACCGACGGATGTCATAACTGCTGGCGATGCGTTCACCGAGGGGATATCCGACCACGGATTCGTATTTGGGAGCCTGCGACCAGGCCGGCTGAACAAGAAAGAGGAAAAAGGCGAACAGACCCAGGCGCATTGGGACACGAGACATGGATGACTCCTTATCGACCGGAACCTACGGGGGTTCCTTAGGGAATTCGGGACAACACCGTACAACAACCCGGTGCGGCCCTTACATCCTAGCCGACCCCATGCCGTCGAATTGGTTCCGACGGGCTCCCCTTATCCCGCAGCAATCGTTTTCCCGGCCCAGACGGTGCAAGCACTATCACTCCGTGGTGCGTTAGAACTCGAAGGCAAAGCTGAGGCTGGCGATCTCGGTGTCGTCCTGCTGCTGGTAGAAGGCTGCAAGGGAGTAACCACCCAGATCCAGATCGAAGCCCAACTGGAGCCCGATGGTGCTGTCCACGTCCACATCCGAGCTATTCCTTTGCAGCGTGCCCTGCGCATCACGAAAGCGAGTATTCACAGTGCCGTTCCCGAAAAGCACCGCATTGACGGTGGCATAGGGGGTGAACCCCATCCGGCCATCTGCCAGGGGAATGCGGTTCTGCACACTGAACTGCGCAGAAAGGGTTCCAATGATGGTGTCCGAGCTGAAATCATCACCCCCATCCACATCCACCGTGAAAATATCCGTTCCGAAGGAGCCGGAGTAGGCCACTCCTTCCGGATCGCCCATTTCCATACCCCAACGAAGGTTGAGCACGAACAGGTCAACGAAGCCGGCATCATCTTCACCGGCGGCCAACCCCCCGGAAAAGAACTCCCCCTCCTGCTTGGTCACATAGGTCACCCCCACCATGGAAAAATCCGAGGGGCCATTGTCGGTGTCCTGCTCAATGGTGAGCGCATTGACACCGATCCGATGCTGACGACCCGGATCACCGTCCTCGGGATCCCAGGGGGAAGTGATCGGAGCGGGTGCGAAACTCAGAGTAATGTCGTCGGCAATGACGGGGGCGGAGAACAGCAGGAATGCGGCGATCAGGCCGATCAACAGTCTCCGTGGACCAGGTAATTCCATCATCGGGAGCCCTCCAGAGTTCAATCACGATCGATTCAAGCTTAGTCCGCGGTCGCATCGGCCACATCACCCATTTGGGTGATCAATTGACGCTAGCAGCTCCCGATCAGCCCAACTGCGGCCCCTTTGCCATGCGCACCGAAGCGATAATTCGCCAGCTCGATCCCAGTCTGAGTCGCCTACCCATCGCGCCACGCCCGACGACGGGCAGAGGAGGATGAAAAAACGCCCCGGACCATCTGGTCCGAGGCGAAGCTTTTGAGGGAGATTGCGTCTCGCTTAATTTCGGGTCAATACGCGCCGTGCGAAAAGACCGGCAGCAAACAGCACCAGGAGGGGCAAGGACGGGTCTTTGAAACCATTACCATTACCCATGACGCAACCGGAGCCGGAAGAGCTGCTGCCCTCAGAGCCGCTATCGCCCTCGTCTCCATCATCGCCGTTACTATCATCATCGTCGTCGTCCTGACGATTGATTCGTACATCATCGATGAACACCCGAAGATCGGGATCCTGGCTATCCAGGGCATCGACAACACGGATGCTGAGGCGAACAAAATTATCACCGGCTCCCGGGGTTACCGGCACGGTTTCGAACAGCTCCCAGGTATCCGCCTGGAAAATCTGATCGGTATCGCTGTTGTTTTCCAAAGGATCATCATTATCCAGGGTGGAGTTGATGCGAGTAAGGCAGCTATCCCAGTCTTCGTGGAACTCATACATCAGCGCCACATCAAGACGCTGACCTTCGTTACTGCGCAGGTAGGCGCTATAACTGAACTCCCCGTCGAGGTCGCGAATGTCGACGCACTGGTCCAGATTATCGTCGTTGGCATCTGATGGATCACCGCTGGAGATGTCATCGATACCGCGGAACTTGAATACCCTGTTACCGACGACGGCATCGAAATTCAGCCCACGGTCTTCATTGGGCACGGCTTCGGTTGCGGCACCTCCATCGCTCTGGAGGTCCGACAGCATCCAGCCGAAAGGTCCCTGGTCGTCATCCGGCCACGGCGTACGAACCGAGAAGAATGCGTCCCTTTCAAGGTCACCGGGGAGCTGATCAAAATCACCATTGACCAGCAGGTTGTCACCGTCGTTGATCCCATCAATGCTCAGGACCACATGGTCCAGATAACTCTGCCGGGGTCCAGTGGGTTCAGATCCATCATCGGTCTGGTCACCGGCGCCAATGAAAATGGCCACCGACTGGTACTCTTCGTCGGCGGCACCCTCCAGGATGGCGGTGGCCCACTCCCACGGCTCGATGACCAGGGCTTGGACATGATTTTCCACGGCGGTGCCGGAGCTGACGAGGTCGAAACGCTGGAAGTGCACCTGAGCGCCATCGGCAAGGTCCACCACGTCGTCAAAGAGATCGATGTCTTCGTTCAGCTCGCCCGCACAATCAGTCTCGCTGTAAAACTTCACGGCGAGTTCTACTGGCAATTCGCCGATGCCATCGGTAGCGCGGGGGAACTGGGTCGTGGCGTTCACGGAAAGGCTGAAATCAGCGCCTTGGACGTTGACCGTCGACAGATCCACGCACTGGGCGATTGCATCGTCATCGCCACTCAATGCATTGTCATTTTCGGAGAAGCGCACGACCGTATCTTGATACGCATCCAGATAATCAAAGGCGCTGATGTCGGTGAGAATGAACTGTTCACCGAGATCAAGGATAACCCAGCCCGGCAGGCTGTCCAGCTGGCCTTCGCACATGTCATCGAACGCGGATTCACATTGATCGGCATCGGTTTCGCTCTGGAGCACGAAAGCGCGTTCCGAGACCGAAAAATCACCATTGACAACATGTCCGGCCTGGGATGTGGTGGCGGCGAGTCCCAGTGCAATGGCGGAAGCGAGGGCCCCGCCCCCGAATTTTCCAAAATTCTTTGCTGTGCTGTTCATTTGCTTACCTCTCTTGCTGATGAAACGGTCCGAACAGATCCGGTGCGCTACACCCTGACCAAGGCAGGTTTCACATCCGTGACGATGAGGTTAAAAGCAGGTTTCTTTTGGACCGCCGGGCATCCACCTTGAGACTCACGACCCAATCTGATCCGCTGCCTGTTAGAACTCGTACTGAAAGCGCAAGGCGTAAGCCATGCTTTCCCATGACTTCGGCCCACCATCGACCGGGTCGATGCCACGTTCGGCATCGATGTACATCACATTGAACTTGAGGATGATGTCGTCTTCGGGATACCAATTGAGTGCAAAGGTGTAGTGATCAATCTTCTGTCGATCGTCTGCCACGTGATGCTCCATGGAGTCGGCAGTGGCAAAGCGTGCAGCCAGTTCCCAGGCACCTCGCCCGCCCTTGCTAAGAGGGCTGTCGACGCTGGTTCGTCCAAAATCTCCACTGAAGGCCCGGTAGTTGCGCTGTTCGCCGGTGAGGAACCAGTTGGCCTGGAGGTAATAGCCGGATGATTCCATTTCGGTCACCTCCGGATTGGCTCCCTCAAAACCACGGGACTCCTCTTCCCGAAAGAGTGTCTGTACCAGGTATTCCCCCTGAAGTGAGAACGGGCCTGTACCCCAGGCGGCTTCCAGGGCATATGTGGTCCAGTCGCGAACATTTTCCATATCATTTTCGCCGATCATGCGACCGTCCACGGCGCGGGTGCCAAGACGGGTCCGCATGCGCACCGGGTTGTATTGCCGTTCCCTTCCGCGACTGCGTTCATACTCGTAGGCATTGCGTCGATAGTTGACAGAAAGACCCAGGTGCGACCAGAGACCGGCTTCTTCGTCCAATACGGGTGCGAATGAGGTACGGCCCGCGAAGGACCAGCCTTCACTCACGTCACGATCTCGTGCAACGCCATCACCGCCGAACAGTCCTGCCGCGGCATACCATCGTGGCAGGATGGTTTCATACATCACACCGAGTTCACGGCTGGGTCGATAGGCGTCCACTGGAGCAGCTCGCTCTATGAAGGTGATCCGG
>NZ_SLKM01000285.1:0-9880 GCF_007134575.1 Natronospira sp. | reverse complement strand
TCCATTGATGGGTTTTTTTCCGAGCTTCCATCATGGCGCATCGACGCCGAGTGATGAAGGAGGGAGGAGACCATCTCATCGCCGTAGATACATCCCTGTAGGCTTTGGGGGCGACCGAAAGACTGCGCTTTCCTGCTCCGTCTTCCGGTCCAGCCCGCACATCCCTGTGCGGTCGTTCGGCAAGCTGCGATGGTCCACCGGACCATCGGTCTTGCCTCACCCCTGTCGCCCACAATCCTGGAAAAGGGTCCCCAGCCCCTGCTACGCCACCTACCGCCGTGCCGGTTGACGTGGCTCTTTGTGGGCACCATCAGATCTGGGATGGATATGACGAATTGGCTCAGGAACTGCAACTGACGGAGTCACCGGCCTCGAAGCCGCAAAACAGGAAATCGAAGTCGCCCAATCCATTGCATGGGAGAACTACAGCATGAAGCAGCAGTCATTCCAGCCGCCGGAGCGGCTACTCATGGGCCCAGGGCCCTCGGATGTTTCCCGGCGGGTGCGTGAGGCCGCGGCGCGGCCCACCATTGGTCATCTGGACCCGGCCTTCATCGCCTTCATGGATGAGCTAAAGGGCCTGTTGCAGTGGGTCTTTCGTACCGAGAATGCCCTGACCCTGCCGGTTTCGGGACCGGGCACCGCCGGCATGGAGGCCTGCTTCGCCAATCTGCTGGAGCCGGGTGACAAGATCGTCGTCTGTCGCAATGGCGCCTTCGGTCAGCGCATGCTGGAGATGAGTGAGCGCATTGGGGCCGAGGTGGTCACCGTGGACCAGGAATGGGGCCGTGCCGTGGATGTGGCTCAGGTCGAGGCCGCTCTGAAGGCCAACCCGGATGCCCGGGTGCTTGCCTTTGTTCAGGCCGAGACCTCCACCGGTGCCCGCTCCGACGGCCAGGCCCTGGCCGCACTCGCCCGTGAGCATGATTGTCTCAGCATCATGGATTGCGTCACCGCCCTGGGCGGGATTCCCGTGGAAGTGGACGCCTGGGGCGTGGATGCGGCCTATGCCGGGACCCAGAAATGCCTGTCCTGCCCGCCGGGGCTGTCACCGGTCACCTTGAGTGAGCGGGCCGCCGAGCGTATCCGCAACCGGCAGGTGCCGGTGCAGAGCTGGTTCATGGATTTCAGTCTGGTGATGAACTACTGGGGCAGTGGCGGGCAACGGGCCTATCATCACACCGCCCCGGTCAATGCCCTATACAGCCTGCATGAATCGCTTCTGGTGCTGAAAGAAGAGGGCCTGTCCGCGTCCTGGGAGCGTCATCGGCGGATCCATGAGAAACTGGTCGCCGGTCTTGAAGCCCTGGGCCTGTCGCTGCTGGTGCCGGCCGATGAGCGCCTGCCGCAGCTTAATGCCGTGCGCATTCCCGAAGGCGTTGATGATGGCGCCGTGCGCGGAAAGCTCCTTGAGGATCATGGCATCGAAATCGGTGCCGGGCTGGGGCCCCTGGCCGGCAAGGTCTGGCGGATCGGTCTGATGGGCGAGACCTGCCGGGAAGATAAGATCGAGCGTTTGCTGACCGCCCTCGGGGCGATGAAACAGTCGGACTCATGGGAGTGACCCCGCATGTTTGAGGCTCTAAGCCGCCATTATTTCAGACTGGTTCTGGATAGCCCCTGGCTGGTCATCCTGATCGTGCTGGCCGTGTTTGCCGCTGCCGGCACTCAGGTCCACCGCTTCCATCTGGACGCCTCGGCCGAGTCGCTGATGATCGAGGGCGACGAGTCCATGTACTACTACCGGGAGATCCGGGCCCGCTACGGTTCCGATGATTTTCTCATCGTTACCTTCACCCCGGACGCGGAGTTGTTCAGTGATGAATCGCTGGGTCGCATTGCCGCCCTGCGGGATGAACTGGCTGAACTGGAAGCCGTGGACTCGGTGATGAGTCTGCTGGATGTCCCTCTGCTGGACAGCCCGCGGGTCAGCCTGGCCGAGCTCGAAGCCGGGCCGCGAACCCTGGAAGACGGCGGTGTGGACCGGGATCTGGCGCGGGAGGAGTTTCGCTCCAGCCCGATCTATCGTGATCTGATCATGAATCAGGACGCCGATACCACGGCGCTGTTGTTGACCATGACTCAGGACGAGGAATTGCGGAGCCTCCTGCAGCGCCGGGACGAGCTGCGTATCCAGCGTGCCCGTGACGGGCTTGATGGCGATGAGCGCGGGGAGCTTGAGTCTCTCAATGAACGACTCGGGCCGATGAGCACTGCGGCCCAGGCCGAGCTTGAAAAGACCATCGCCCAGGTGCGCGAGATTCTCGACCGCCACCGGGACGGGGCCCGGATTCATCTGGGTGGGGTGCCGATGATCGCGGTGGACATGATTGATTTTGTCCGCAACGACATTGCCACCTTTGGCCTGGGTGTGGCCCTGTTCATTCTGCTGTTGCTGGCCTTTACCTTCCAGCGTCTACGCTGGGTCCTGGTGCCCAGTGTGGTCTGCGGTGGCGTGGTTCTGATCATGGTCGGCTTTCTCGGTTTCATGAGCTGGCCGGTGACTGTGGTCTCCTCCAATTTCATTTCCCTGATTCTGATTCTTACCCTGTCCCTGATGGTGCATCTGATCGTGCGCCATCGGGAACTGCATATGGGCAGACCGGAGGCGGACGGCCGCTGGCTGATGGCGGAAACCATCCGCAGCAAGTTCATGCCGTCACTTTATACCGCCCTGACCACCGTGATCGCTTTTGGTGCCATGAGCTTTGCAGAGATCCGGCCGGTGATCGATTTCGGTCTGATGATGGCCTGTGCGGTGGCCTTTGCCTTCCTGCTGACCTTCACCCTCTTTCCCGCGGCTTTGGCGAAGCTGGCACCGGGCAAGGTGCCGGTCCTGCGCCGGGACGTGACCGCACGAATGAATCGCGGTATCGCCGGCCTGGTGCAAGGCCGGGAATGGCCGGTGATTGCGGTCTTTCTGCTGCTGGTGGTGGTTTCGGTGATCGGCATCAGCCGGATCACGGTTGAGAACCGTTTCATTGATTACTTCAAGACCGATACCGAGATCTATCAGGGCATGGCGCTGATCGATCAGGAACTGGGCGGGACCACCCCCCTGGACGTGGTCCTGGACCCCAGTGCCCGTTTCCTGGAAGACAATGGCGAAGCCCCCGGCGAGGCGGATGTTGAACGCCCCGAAACCGGCGAGGCGGTGAACGATGAGTGGGGCGATGACGATTGGGGCGATGATGAATGGGGAGGTGACTGGGATGATATGGACGCGGACGACGAGCCCGGTCCCATCGGTGGTTACTGGTTCAATGAATACCAGCTGGAAGTCGTGGAAGCCATCCATGACTATCTGGAAGAGCGACCGGAAACCGGTAAGGTCCTGTCGGTGGCCACGACCCTCAAGGTGGTCCGGCACCTGAATCAGGGGCGTCAGCTCAATGCCTTTGAATTGGGCATTTTGTTCGAGCGTCTGCCCGAGGACCTGGCCGAGATTCTATTGCACCCCTTCATGAGTGAGGATGGTCATCAGATCCGCTATGACATCCGAGTGATTGATTCCGATCCCAACCTGGAGCGGGATCGCCTGTTGAAGCAGATTGAGGGAGAACTCCAGGAGAAGTTCGAGCTGGGGCCGGAGCAGGTCAATCTCAGCGGTATGCTGGTGCTTTATAACAATGTCATGCAGAGCCTGCAGCGCTCCCAGTTCATTACCCTGTTGGTGGTCTTTTCCGCCATGATGCTGATGTTCGGCCTGCTGTTCCGGTCTCTGAGAATGGCGGTGATCGGGCCCCTGCCGACGCTGGTGGCCTCGCTCGGTGTCATGGGCCTAATGGGCTGGGTGGGCCTGCCCCTGGATATCATGACCATGACCATTGCCGCCATTACCATTGGCATCGGCATCCACGACACCATCCATTACACCCATCGTTTCCGCGATGAAATCCGGGGTGGTGCCGAGTATTACGGGGCGATGCTGGAAAGTCATGTGCAGGTGGGTCGGGCCATGGTATATACCACGGTAATCATTATCGCGGGCTTCTCCATTCTGGCCCTGTCAAACTTCATGCCTACGATCTATTTCGGCTTGCTGACCGGTGTGGCCATGGCCTTTGCCCTGGTGAGCAACCTGTTCCTGTTGCCGGCCCTGCTGTGCCGGCTCAAACCTTTTTCGGTGAATTCCCATGCGTGAGCAACAGGCAAGAACCATTCGGCTTTCCGAGTACCAGCCCCCGGCCTGGCAGGTAGAGTCAGTGTCCCTGCGATTTGAGCTGGACGCCGATGACACTCGGGTGCACAACCATATGCAACTGCGGCGTGTGGCAGAGGGTCCGCTGCGGCTGGACGGGGAGCAGATGAAGCTGGAAAGCATTCATCTGGATGGGTGCAAGCTCAGTGCATCGGATTATGAACTGGATGATGAAGGGCTGACGCTGAACATCAACGGGGACCAGGCGGAAGTGACCGTGGTCAATCGTATTGAGCCCGCGAAGAATACCGCCCTTGAAGGGCTGTACCAATCCGCCGATTTTCTGCTCACCCAATGTGAGGCCGAGGGTTTTCGGCGGATCAGCTATTACCCCGACCGTCCCGATGTGATGGCCGAGTTCCGGGTCCGCCTGGAAGCGGACCGGGAGCGTTATCCGGTGCTGCTCTCCAACGGCAATCCCGTGGACAGCGGCGAACTGGAAGGCGGTCGTCATTTTGCGGAATGGCATGACCCCCATCCCAAGCCCAGTTATCTCTTCGCCCTGGTGGCGGGTGACCTTGGGCATATAGAGCGTGATTTCACCACCGCTGAAGGCCGCAAGGTGACGCTCAGGGTCTATGCCGAGCATCGCAATATGGACCAGTGCGATTTCGCCATGGAGTCGCTGGTCAATGCCATGCGCTGGGACGAGGAACGCTTCGGCCTGAGCTATGACCTGGATGTCTACAACATCGTCGCCACCGATGACTTCAATATGGGGGCGATGGAAAACAAGGGCCTGAACATCTTCAATTCCTGCTTCGTGCTGGCCCGGCCCGATACCGCCACCGATCAGGATTATCTGGGTATCGAATCGGTGATCGGTCACGAGTACTTCCATAACTGGACCGGTAATCGGGTGACCTGCCGTGACTGGTTCCAGCTCAGTCTCAAGGAAGGGTTGACCGTGTTTCGGGATCAGGAGTTTTCCGCTGACCGCAATTCGCGGGCGGTGAAGCGAATCGAGGACGTGAAGACCCTGCGGGCGGGACAGTTTCCGGAGGATGCCGGTCCCATGGCCCATCCGGTGAGACCGCCGGAGTATCAGGAAATCAACAATTTCTACACCGCCACGGTCTACATCAAGGGCGCGGAGGTGGTGCGCCTGTATCACAGTCTGCTGGGCGAGGAAGGGTTCCAGAAGGGCATGCGTCTCTACTTCCAGCGCCATGACGGGCAGGCGGTAACCACCGAGGACTTCCTCGCCGCCATGGCCGATGCCAATGGACAGGATCTGTCATTGATGCAGCGCTGGTATGACCAGGCCGGTACCCCGGTGGTCAGCGTGGAGAGCCGGCATGAGCCGGAAAGCGCGCGTTTGCATCTGACCTTGCGCCAGTCCATTCCCGATACCCCGGGGCAAAAGGGCAAGCAGGCAACCCTGATTCCGGTGGCCCTCGGGCTGCTCGATAGCCAGGGCCGGGCGCTGCCACTCAAGCTTGAGGGTGAGGCGCAGGCACGGGGAGAGGAGACGGTGCTGATCCTGGATCAGGCCGAGAAGACCTTCGTCTTTGAATCCATTGCCGAAGCCCCGGTCCTTTCACTGCTTCGTGGCTTTTCCGCGCCGGTCAAACTCGAGCACCAGCAGAGCGATGAGGCGCTGTCGTTGCTCATGGCCCATGACCAGGATGCCTTCAACCGTTGGGAGGCGTCCCAGCGACTGTATTCCGGGGCCTTGATCGAGGCCCAGCAATCCATCGCCGATGGTGAACCAGCCCGGTTCCCGGAGAGTATTCAGGCCGCCGTGGCCGCCCTGCTGGCAGACGATGACGCGGACCCGGGCCTGAGGGTCGAGGCCCTGACCCTGCCGGCGGAAACCTGGCTGGCCGAGCAGGTAGCGGTGGTCAATCCGGTGGCCATTGCCGATGCCCGCCAGGCCCTGCGTCGGCAGTTGGCCGAGGCCTTCTCCAGTCAATGGCATAGCCTTTACGAGTCACTGGCGGACAGCGGGCCCTACCAGGTCCGGCCCGCGGATATCCTTCGTCGCCGACTGCGCAATCTGGCCCTTTCCTATCTGGCAGTGCTGGATGACACGGCCATGCAGGAACTGGCACTGAATCAATATCGTCGCGCGGATAACATGACCGACCAGATGGCGGCCCTTCGGGCCATGGTGCTGGAAGGGCATCCGGCGGCGGAAACGGTACTGGCGGATTTCTACCAGCAGTGGCAGGCCCAGCCCCTGGTGGTGGACAAGTGGTTCTCCCTCCAGGCCCAGCGCAGTGACGGCGATCCCGTGGCGCGTGTCCGTGAATTGGCAGAACATCCGGCCTTCAAGCTGACCAATCCCAACAAGGTTCGGGCCCTTTACGGCGCTTTCGCCAATGGCAATCGGCGTGCCTTTCACGCCGCCGATGGCAGCGGCTATCGACTGATCGCGGATGTGGTTCTGAAGCTGGATCGTATCAACCCGGCCATTGCCGCCCGCCTGGTCAGCGTCTTCAATCCCTGGCGTCGCATGGAAGCGGTGCGCCGCGAGGCCATGCATGGAGAGCTCAGCCGCATCAAGCAGGCTGATCTCAGTCGCGATGTGGCCGAAATCGTTGGCCGAGCCCTGGCGGAGTCAGGTTGAGGGGGCATAAAAAACCCGCCGACAGAGTCGGCGGGTCGGGGTAGTGGAAGGGGTTGCCGCCCGGCTTACCAGACGTAACTGATGCTGATGTAGTCGATGTCCTGATCAACACCGCCATCATCGACCTTGGTGCGGGTCCACTCCAGTTGCCAACTGGTGAAGATGACTGCCGCGCCAAAGGCGAAGTCGGTGCTGGAGGCACTGCCCATGCCGTCGAAGTCGAAGTCGGAACGGACCATGCCCAGCTTGCCCTTGACCTTGATGCCCGGCGTCGGGGTGTTGGCGGTGACGAAGGCGCCCAGCTGGTTACCGCTGTAGTCGAGGCTGCCGCCATTGAAGTCGAAGCTGCCATCGCTGATGGTCTGGGTGAAGGTGCCTTCCACGCCAAAGGGGGTGGCGGGGATGTTCACTCCCACCAGAGCGCTGACCGCTGCGGCGCCATCGGAGTCGTCCTCCATGGTGAGCACACCGGCACCCACGCCGATGTCGATCAGGGGCAGGGCCTTGGCGGCCGGGGCGGCGGCAACGCTGCCGGCCAATACCAGGCCGGCGATGATGTGCTTGTTCATGGTCTTGGTCCTCGTGATGAATTAAGACGGCTCGTTCCCGCGCAGGATAGCCTTACCGGCGGCGGATTTCCACGGGTCGGCGCCGGCATGGTTATACTGTGCCAGAACTTTCCCTGTGGATATCCATCGAGGTGGACATGACGGAGATTGGTACTCCAGGCTCGGCCGGGGCACGGCGGGTCATGCTGCTCGGCAGCGGTGAGCTGGGCAAGGAAGTGGTGATTGCCTTGCAGCGACTGGGTTGTGAGGTGATTGCCGTGGATCGCTATGCGGACGCACCGGCCATGCAGGTGGCGCATCGCCATCATGTCATCGATATGCTGGATGCAGATGCCTTGAGTGGTCTGGTGCAGAAGGAACTGCCCCATCTGGTGGTGCCGGAGGTCGAAGCAATTGCCACCGAGGCCCTGGTGGAGCTGGAGAGCCAGGGTTTCAATGTGGTGCCAACCGCGCGGGCCACCCAATTGACCATGAACCGTGAAGGCATCCGTCGGCTGGCGGCCGAGGAGCTGGGGCTTCCTACCTCCCCCTATCGTTTTGCCGACAGTGAAGACAGTTATCGCGAGGCCGTCATGGCCGTGGGCCTGCCCTGTGTGGTCAAGCCGATCATGTCGTCGTCCGGCAAGGGACAGAGTCTGGTGCGGCGAGAATCGGATATTCAGTCTGCCTGGGAGTATGCCCAGTCGGGTGGCCGAGCCGGTGCCGGAAGAGTGATCGTGGAAGGCTTTGTGGATTTCGATTATGAAATCACTCTGCTGACCGTTCGTCACCGGGATGGCACCCGCTTTTGTGCGCCCATTGGTCATCGCCAGGAGGATGGGGATTATCGCGAGTCCTGGCAGCCCCAGGCCATGTCCGAGGCCGCCCTGGCCCGGTCACAAGAGATTGCCGAAGCGGTGACCGCCGCTCTGGGTGGCTACGGCGTATTTGGTGTTGAACTGTTCGTCAAGGGTGATCAGGTCTGGTTCAGTGAAGTCTCTCCACGCCCCCATGACACCGGGTTGGTGACCCTGATCTCCCAGGATCTGTCCGAATTCGAGCTTCATGCCCGAGCCATCCTCGGTCTGCCCATTCCGGCGATTCGTCAGCGCGGGCCATCCGCGTCGGCCGCCCTGGTGGTGCGCGGCGAGTCCAATCGGGTCAGCTTTTCGGGCCTGGACCGGGCCCTGGCGGAGCCGGACACCGATCTCCGCCTGTTCGGCAAACCGGAAGTCCGGGGGGCGCGCCGCATGGGTGTGACCCTGGCCCTGGGGGAAAACGTGGAAGAGGCCGTTGCGCGTGCCGACCGGGCCCGCAAGGCCATTCGGGTGGACCTGGGGGGCTAGGGTCGGTCAGCGTTCCCGCCAGCGGCCGCCGGCCTGCTAAGCTCAAGGGGAATGGCACCGAAGGGTGTCAATGATCATTCAGGGGAGAAAAGGCATGGCGCAGAAACTGCCCAGACAGCATTTTGCCGCCGGGCAGGAGATCTTTGCCCAGGGGGACCGGGGAGACCGGGCCTATTTCATCGATCGGGGGGCAGTGGAGATTTCCACCGACAAGGCCGGGCGCAAGGTGGTCCTCGCCCGGCTTGGCAGCGGCGAATTGTTCGGCGAGCTGGCACTGATCAATCAGCAGACCCGTTCCGCGACGGCCGTGGCGGTGGAAGACACCGAGGTGGTCAGCATCAATGCCGAGCAGCTGGATGCGGCCATCAAGACCGCCAACCCTCTCCTGCGCAAGCTCCTTCAGGTCAATCTGGGCCGCTTTCAGTGGACCCAGCAGTTCATGCTGCAGCACGCCGATACCGTTGATGCCCGCCAGCCGCTGGAACAGAAGGCCCGCCGTGACCTGGCCACGGAGAAGGAAATTCAGCAGGCCATCGAGGAACAGCAGTTCGAGTTGCACTACCAGCCGATCATTTCCATGCGGGGCGGCCAGACCATCGGTTTCGAGGCCTTGTTGCGCTGGCGCCATCCTCGCCGGGGGCTGGTCTATCCGACCGAGTTCATTCCCCTCGCCGAGCGCACCGGGCAGATCGTGGCCATTGGCCGCTGGGTATTGGGTGAAGCCCTCAATGCCCTAAAGGCCTTTCAGATGCTGGTGGGCCGGGGATCCGGGCCGAGACCGCCGTTGACGGCCCTGGCCGAGGCTGCGCCTGAACCCGCGCCTCGCTCCCGGACGCCGCTGTTCATGAGCATCAACATCTCTGCTCGGCAGTTGTTCGAGTTGCAGGAGATCGAC
This sequence comes from Natronospira sp., assembly GCF_007134575.1. NCBI lineage: Bacteria > Pseudomonadati > Pseudomonadota > Gammaproteobacteria > Natronospirales > Natronospiraceae > Natronospira > Natronospira sp. The sequence continues at coordinate 318 of NZ_SLKM01000285.1, read as the reverse complement.
GCCATCGGTGATGCGGTGATGGCCTCAGGGGTGGATCCCAAGCAGGTCAAGCTGGAGATCACTGAGAGTCTGCTGGTGGACGACCCGGTCCATGCCCAGGCGGCCATCCAGCTGCTGCGGGAGTACGGCATGCGCATTGCCCTGGATGATTTCGGCACCGGCTATTCCAGCCTCAGCTATCTCCATCAGTTCCCCATGGACACCCTCAAGATCGACCAGCGTTTTGTCTCCACCATGGGCCGTGATCCCAAGAGCTATCGCATCGTTCGTGCCATTGTCGGACTGGCCGAGGAGCTGGGCATGGAGACCATCGCCGAG
>NZ_SLKM01000246.1:0-29206 GCF_007134575.1 Natronospira sp. | reverse complement strand
TCGGGCGGCTCTTTATTTATGGTGAGCTCTTACTGACTCGTGGCTGCTTTATACCTATCTCCGGACTCTACCTGCCAGGCCGGACCGGGTGTCTGCCAATCCCTCCAATCGACGAGCAGTCAGATCCTCCGCATCACGGCCGCTGCGGGAGAGGACACGTGCTTCTCGGCGAAGCTCGCGAGACAGGCTGCGGTCCCTCTCCCCATTGTCCAGGAGGGTCCCCGCTCGATTGATAGAGGCACGCAGGGTTTCAATCTGTTCGCTTTCCAGGCTCTGGTCCCGTTCGAGTTGATCCAGATAAGCCAGTGCGACCACCGGTTTGGCGGGCCATTCGATCTGGTGTTGGGTCTGGGGATTGAATACCCGGTCGCCGGCGAGCTTTGCCGCGGCAATCTCGTTTTCGCTCAGCACCTCGCCTGCGGTCAGGGCAAACACATCCATGCCGCGCGCCAGTTCGGTGGCATAGATACGACCCTGGTGCCAATAGGCTGACCAGAAGCCCCCCGCCACAAGTGCCTCCTCATCGATGGGTCCACGGGCAAAAAAGGCAATTTCCTCTGCATTGGATGGATCGGTGAAGTCCTTGATGGAGATCCCGCCCTGATACCAGGCCTGAACGAAGATGTCCCGGCCCGGTACCGGGATGATGGAGCCGTTGTGGGCGACGCAGTTTTCCTGCTCGGTCTGTGGCGCCGGCATCTTGTAGTAGCTCCGGAATTCCAGCTTGCCGTCAACGATTTCATAGATGGCGTTGGCGCCCCACTCCAAGGGATCGGAGGCTCGGCAGCGGGGCCGGGTCCCGCCGCCCCACTCGTCGGTAAAGATCACCTTGTCGCCCTCGTTGCTGAAGGTCGACGAGTGCCAGTAGGCAAAGCTCGGGTCGGTGACCTCGTCAATCCGTTCCGGATTGAGTGGGTCGGAGATATCAAACAGGATGCCGTTGCCGGAACAGGCGCCGGCGGCAAGATTCAATTCGGGGAAGACCGTGATGTCATGACAGTGGTCGGTGGCCCGGGTGCGCTGGGTCCCGTCTCCATGGTCACCACCGGCCCAGAGGCCATCAGGGTCACCGGTCTCCTCGTCGGCAAAGACGAAGGGACTGTTGACGATCCGTGCATCCTCCGGGCTGTCCACCGGGACTTCGATGATATCGATCCGATACAGGGCCGTCTTGCCATCCTCTTCCGGCGGCTGATCGGAGCAGCCGGCCAGCTCTTCGTCATCGCGCACGAAGCTGGTGGCGGAGTTGTAAATGATGATGCGGCCCTCGTCGGGGCCGGGGACAATGGTGTGGGTATGTGAGCCCCGGCAGGTCTGAACGGCAGCCACCTGTTGAGGTTGGCGGATATCACTGATGTCAAAAACCCGAATACCTCTGAATCGTTCATCGCTTACCGAGTCCGCGACGCCCTGAAGACCGCAGTCCAGCCGGGCGCGGGGTTGCTCCACCGACATGAACAAGAGGTCGCCGGCAACAGAGACGTCGCCCTGCCCGCCGGGGCAGACTACGGAAGTGATCAATTCCGGTTTGCCCTCGTTAGCGGTGTCATAGATATTGAAGCCGTGGAAACTGCCGGCAATCACTTTATCTCCGGCGAAGGCGATGTCGGAATTGACAAAGCTCAACAAAGGCTGGCGCCGTTCCAGACGTTCATCCAGTTCATCGACTTCTTCGCCGGCTTTCTCTCTCAGGCGACTCAGTGGGAGCCCGGCGGGGTTGCCCGGGACATGAAAGCCTGGCGGGCGAGGCACTGTGGCCAGCAACTCCATATTCCAGGCCGCCTGCTCGGCATCGTGGAAGCCCGCGGCCAATCCCACTCGCGGATCCGGATCCAACTCCGCGAGGAGCTGGGTCATACGCGTGATTTCCGCATCCTGATCATTGACGACGTCTATGGTGAACTGCAGCAGTTCGGGGTCCTGGGCGGTCCCGGACTGGGACAGCAGATCGTTGACCATCTCCAGAGCGCCCTCGTGGTGGGTGATCATCAGCTCCAGGAAAAGTCTGTCGAAGTCATTGCCCCGGGATCCTTCCAGTTTGGCCATTTCTTCCGGCGATGCCATGCCCGCCATGTCGTGATGGTGATCATGGTGCTCATCCATGTCATGGTGGTCCCTGCGTGACGGCCAGGATTCTTCCCGTTCGGCCAGCCAGGACTGCATGAACTCGATTTCATCGCTTTGTGAAGCCAGGATACGGCTTGCCAGGTCCTTGATCCCGTCGCGCTGGCTGCGTTCCGGAGCCAGTTCCGACATCTCCACCGCTTGCCAATGATGCGAAATCATGTCCTGCATGAAGCGGATATCGGCTTCCGAATACTGAATGCCAGCGAGCCTTGAGGCTTCCTCGGCACTGATGGTCCGGCTGGCCTCTCCCGGTGCGCCGGGCTGGATGATAGGGCCCTCAGCATGGGCACTGACCGCCAGCAGGCTTGAGACCAGCAAGGCAAGGGGCAGGAACGGAGTTGAGAGCGAAGGGCCTGAGCGTGACATACAGGTTCCTTGGGCTGAAGTCAGACACTAGCGCCCACGGCCGGGGCGCGGCAATGACGAAATGACGATAAATGAATGAGACCTTATCCGGCCCGGGGGGTTCCCGGGCCGGGAGGCGGGACGGGCTACTCCGAACTTGCCTGAGACTGGCAATAGTTTTCCAGGCCCATCTTTTCGATCAGATCCAGCTCGGTCCCCAGGAAATCGTAATGTTTTTCTTCATCGGCAATGAGATGGGTGAACAAGTCCCGGGTGGTGTAATCCTGGACCTTCTCACAATAGGCAGCGGCTTCCCGGTAGAGCTTGATCGCAGCTTCCTCGGCCTTCAAGTCATTACCAAGAATGCCTTTCACGTCCCGCCCGATCATGAGATCGTCGAGTTGTTGCATCTCAGGGTGCCCTTCCAGAAAGAGGATGCGCTTGATCAGGGTTTCAGCGTGATGCATCTCATCCTTGGCATGGGCAAAACCAATGCGATAAAGCCGTTCCAGGCCCCAGTCCTCGAGCAGATGGGCATGGAGAACATACTGGTTGATGGCCGTGAGCTCACTGCGAAGGGCACGGTTGAGAAATTCCAGCACGCCATCATCACCTTTCATATCAGCCTCCTCCGGGGCAGGGTGTTTGCATCTCCACTGATGCTACTCCCTTTGGCCTCTCACCGCCAAGATGCCTCGTCGGCCCGGTCCGTCAGCGGGAGGGAACCCCGAGCACTTGCCTCGGTCACAGACGGGGGGTAAGGTCCCCGCCCCCCGACTCCCATTTCATCGTTGCAGGAGGCCACGTGTCCTCTCAGGCTGCCGCTTTGCCCGCCCTTGCCAGGCCCGCTAGGGCATTTTTTCTCCCGATCCTGGGATTTCTGGCCACCCTCGTGAGCCAGCCGGTCTTCGCTGAGCGGCCGCAGGTCCCTCACACCGATGAAACCATCACCGTGGACGGGCATCTGGATGAGTCTGTCTGGGACCGGGCCCTGGTGATGGAACTGCCCTATGAAACCCGGCCCGGCGAGAACATATCGGCGCCCGTACGCACCGAGGCCCTGCTGATTTACAGTGACACCCACCTGTATGTGGGCTTCAGGGCCTATGATCCGGCACCGGAGCGCATTCGTGCCTACTATCGCGCTCGAGACGATATTTTCGGCAATGACCTGGTTTCACTGACACTGGACCCCTATGACGGGCAACGGCGGGGCTATCAATTTTTTGTCAATCCGCTCGGTGTTCAGTCCGACCTTTTTATCAACGAGCTGGCTGGCACCGAAGACAGTAGCTTTGAGTTTATCTGGGAATCCGCTGGACGTTTGACCGATTACGGCTATGAGGTGGAGATTGCCATCCCCTTCAGTAGCCTGCGTTTCCCCGCCAGTGAGGACATCATGACCTGGGGTCTGGACCTGGTCCGTTTCTATCCGCGCGACTACAGCCGTCGTTTTGCCCTAAGTCCATTGGAACGAGGGCAGGACTGTTACCTGTGTCAGGTGCAACGGGTTGACGGTTTTGCCGGCGTCAAAGCGGGCCGAAGTCTGGAGTTTACCCCCGAGGTCTCCCTTGGGCAGCGGGAGTTTCCACGTGCCGATGGCGAAGGCAGGGAGACGGAACGGGACAGCAATCTGGGTGCAACGGTGCAATGGGCCCTGACCCCCAGTCTTACCCTGACCGGCACCGTCAACCCGGATTTCTCGCAAGTGGCGGCAGACCCTCTGGAGCTGGACATCAATCAGCCCTTCGGGGTACAGCGCCAGGAGCGCCGACCATTCTTTCAGGAATCCGCGGACCTGTTTCAGACACCCATGGAGTCGGTCCAGACCCGCAACCTGGTGGAGCCGTCTGACGGCATCAAGCTGGCCGGGCAACTGGGCGCCCAGGCCGTGGGTTTCTTTCATGTTCGGGACCGCCAACTGAACCTGATACGGCCGGGGCCGGAGTCGGCGGAATTCCTGAGGAAAGACCTGCCCAGCGAATCCACCGCCCTGCGCTTGCGGCGGGATGTGATGGAAAACGCAGGTCTCGGCATGTTGCTGACTCATCGTTCCGCGGAGGATTACGAGAACTCTGTGCTGAGTGTAGATGGCCTGCTGCGGCCGAGTCGTTATGACACCGTGCGCTATCAGTGGTCCCGCAGCGAGACCCGGGATCGATTGGAGCCCCAGTCGGCCTCTCCTCGAGAAGAGGGCGATGCCCGCTTTGTTCGCTATCAGCATGAGCGCAGGAACTGGTACCTGGGTGGCAGCCATGATCACCGCGAGCCAGGATTCCGCGCTGACCTGGGCTTCATGCCTCAGAGTGGCTTCGAACAGAACACCGCCTGGGCGGGCAGCCGTTGGTATGGCAGCGGTGACGCCTTGCTGGACGAGGCGGATTTTCGTTTGGAGCATCGGCGCAGCGATACCAGCGCTGACGGGCAGCCGTTGCTGCGCCAGGACGAAGCCCAGCTTTCATTGCGAGGTCGCTGGCAATCCCGTCTCACCCTGTCAGCGTGGCAATACGAACAGTGGCATGCCGGTGAACGGTTCGATGGCAGCCGCCGATTCGGGCGCGTCCAGGTCGAGCCGGTCCGGGGACTGCAGCTGTCTGCCGAGGCGGAAAGCGGCGACCAGATCGATTTTGTTGGCTTGCGCAGTGGCGAGTCCACTCGCTTCGCGCCCTCTCTCACCGCAGACATCGGTCGCCATCTGGAGGTGGACCTTCGCTACCAGCGAGAGTCTCTGGATCTGTCAGCGGGCCGCCTGTTTACCGCGACCACCAAGGAGCTGCGTGCCGCCTGGTTTCTCGGCCTGCGCAGTCATGTTCGTCTGATTTCCCAGTTGGTTGATATCGAGCGTAATAGTGATCTGTACCCCGATGGACAGGGTCGCGATCAATACAGCTGGGCCAACCAGGCTACATTCACTTGGCGCCTGGACCCGAGAACCGAGTTCATCGCCGGCTACTCTGACCTGCGAGGGGGCGAAAGCCGCAATGAAATGGAGCTTGAGGGCAGGCGGCTGTTTATAAAGATGAGCTACGCCTGGCAGATCTAGGGAAGCTCTGATCAATTTCGATCAGAGCTTCCCTGAGGCCGGTTTAAGAACGTGCAGTAGATGCCACTGGAGTCGTTTTCCCCATCGCTCAGGCCTTGTCTGAATTTCGCATGGCCGTGACGGCTTCCTCGGAGACCGCTTCCGGGTTGCCCCCCTCGGAACTGGCCGCACCGATCTGCAGTTCAAGCTTTTGCTCCATCATATGTCCATCCTGGCTGGACAGGCTGACCGTCTTGCCGGCAATTTCTCGCCGAATCTTGTCCGCCAGGGCCTGGACATCCTCTGTCTTGCTTCCCGGGCAGACAACGGCCAGTTGATCTCCTCGCCAATGGCCGGCTTCATCACCGGGGCGGCAAGCCTCCTTGAGGCGTTTTGCCGCGGCACTGAGCATCTGCTCGGCGGCTTGAGGGCCATGCTGCTCACGTACCGCGTCCAATTCTGGAAGGCGGAGGCAAACAAAGCCAAAGTCCAGTACATCATATTGTTTGCGGTGCTCGATTTCCCGATGAAGGATCTTTTCCAGATAGCTGCGCTTGTAGAGGCCGGTACTGATCTCGGTGTCGGCCCTGGCTTCAAGTCGGCGTTGCAACAGTACGGCTTCCATGGAAGCCCCCAGGTGGTCGGCAAACAGGACGCCTGCTTCCCGTTCGTCTGACTGAAAGCCCGCACCTTTCCGAACCAGAATGAACATGCCTTCCAGCTGCCGCAGCCGATTGGTCATGGTGATCAGCAGGCCCTGATAGCCATTGCCCAGCTCAGGCATCTTCACTGGCAACTCACTGTCGATGCGCTTTCCACGCAGGAGTGTGAGGATACGTTTCTGAACGGCGGGTGGAATATCATGGAAATGCAGTTGAGTAATTGCGGTGGGCGCCTTGGGCACACGAGCGATAACCGCTAGGCCGGTGTCGGGGAGGGCCCGTGCCAGCAATGGCAAGGTCTGCCCAAGCAGGCTCTCGGGGTTGCGAATCCCGGGAGCCATCTGGTTAACCTCCACCAGGGTCTCGAACAACAAGGTCCGATGCTCCAGCCGTTGATTGCTCTTGGACAATTCGCCCAGTGCGTTATCCAGCTCCGCAGTCCTTTCCTTGACCCGCCTTTCCAGGTTGACCTTGGCTTCCCGTTCCACCCGGGCTTTTTCCCATTCCGTCACCCGCATGCGATGGGCCAGGGCAAAGGACAGCATCAACATTTGAATGACCGCACCAATCTGAACACCAAACTCGGTCACGAAGACATTGGGCAGTACGCCGATGGCACGCAGGCCGTACACGGCCGTCCCCACCAGGAAGATCGTCCAGGCCAGGAGGAAATAGCGTGCCTGGAGAAAGCCCGACCGCAAGGATATGGTGGCGATGGCAACCAGTGCGAAAGTATTGATTACCGAGAGCAATGCCGTGACCTGCAGGCCGCCCCGTGGACTGATCAGGCTCCCCCAGAGAACCGCGACACCAAAGGCCGCTATCAGGCCCAGTACCACATAGTTGGAGCGGGGCATGCGCTTGGGTAGCTGCAGGAATGAACGGGAGAACTGTGCCGCGGCAGCAAACGCCAGGGCCACCACCACCGACGTGGATATCTCCGCCCACTGGGTCGCGTTCGGCCAGAGGTGCTGGAACGCCAGACCGTTGAGTATCAGTTGGGAAAGCAGGTACAGGCCCACATAGGAGACGTAATAGAGATAGTTGAGGTCACGCAGGCCGAAGTAGAGCAACAGGTTATACAGCAAGAGTGCCAGAATGATTCCGTAAAACAGCCCGAGCCAAAGATTGGCTTGCTGAGCGGATTCATTGAAGGCGGCTTCCGGCCAGACGACCAGCGGCGTCTGCAAGGAACTGTTGCTGCTGATCCGGTAGAGCAGTTCGACTTCTTCGCCGGCCTCCAGATTCAGCGGGATGGTAACGTTGCGATGTGCCATGGGCCATTGATCGAAGGGCACACGTTGACCGGCCTCCCAACGTTCCACACTGCCGTCTTCCCGGTGGGCTTCCACCGTGACGTTGCCCAGTAGAGGGTGTTGTATCTCCAGCAGCCAGAGCCCGGTCCTTTGCTCGGGGGCCTGGACCGTCAGGTAGAGCCAGATGGCGGCGTCCGAGTAGCCAAAATGAGGAGAGGCCTCCTCGGAAAGCGTGAAATGCCCTTCTCTGGCCCGCTGCAGCTGCGCTTCAAAGGTCGCGGTGGCCTCCGCTTCGACTTCGAATTGCAGTCGGTTCTCGGTCGTGGTGCCTTGCTCTGTGGAGAGCTGCAAGGGCTGTCCGGCGGCGACCGGAGCGGACAGGGCAGAGGCTGCCATCAGGAAGCAAAGGGCCAACCCAGATCGAAACGGCGTCCACATAGACTCCTCCCAGTGTCGGGATCGTTCCCCCCGGCCGGGAGTCCCTGGTATCGGCGGTCTTCGGCGCCGACGCCTTCAGCCCGGTCTTGATACTGCGTTCCTCACGGGCATTTGCCTCGTGACTGCCTATAACAATATGTCAAGAATGGCGGCTTTTCCACATGGATTGTCGTTATCGGGCGGTCATCGACCAAGCTCAGGAGGGCTGTTCAACCGCCTTTGCGTAGAGGCGGTCCACATAGATCTCCGTGGCGCGTGCCACGTCCACACCGAAGTCCTTTGGATTGACAACTCGCAGGATCTGCCATTGCTCGGGGTTGCGGTCGCTGCCAATCTTGTCCAGATCGAGCAATGGCTGAGTGCGGAATACCTGACCGTCACGGTGTTTCAGAAGCATGATCTCCGGTCGCAGCCGGGTACGGCGAGTGTGGCCCACTACCAGGGCGACAACACCATTGTTGAGCTGCACCACGGTGCCGATGGGATAGATGCCAATGCAGCTCATGAAGGCCTGGACCAGTGAGGGCGGAAAATGAGAATCCGCCAGCTGTCGAATGATGTTCATCGAGCCGTGAGGAGATGCCGGCGTCTTGTAGGGCCGTTCGGTGGTCATGGCATCGTAGATGTCCGCCAGGGCAACGATCATGGCTTCCTCCGGCACTTGCTTACCGGACAGCCCATCGGGGTAACCGCTGCCGTCTACCCTCTCATGGTGATAACGGATGATGTTGAGTACCGTCGAGGAGACTTCGTCACGCCTGGCGATCAGACGGCTACCCGATTCCGGATGCTCTCGCATTTCCCGTTCTTCTTCCGCGCTGAGTTTCTCCGGCTTGTCCAGCAATTCAGTGGGCAAGCGCATCAGGCCAATATCGTGCAGCAGCGCGCCAATGCCGACATCAATCAGTTTTTGGCCTGTATAGCCCAGGTGATGGGCGAAGGCGAGGGCAACCACCGCCACATTGGTGCAGTGGGTTGCAGAGTGCTCATGCCGACGCTTGAGATTGTTCAGCCACATGGAGGCGTTGAGGTTCAGCTGCACCGAGCGCAGCAGGCCTTCCACCACATGCCCGGCTGCACCCGTGTTAACGGACTGATCGGCACGAACCTGTTTGAGCACATTGTCGAGAAAGCCAATCGCCTGACGACGGTACTGATAGACCTGCGGGATGGCCTGCCGGAGTTCGGGCTCCCGGGGCAGCAGTTCCTCGCCGGTTTTCGAGCCGGTGGCCACCCGGGGCTCCGTCTTGCCGCTGGGTTTGGGTTTGTTGCGCTCGAATCTGGGTCCGTCATAACCCAGTTCCGGGTCGATATAGACGTATCGACAGTGTTGTCGAAGCTGCCCGAGCTCGTCTTCATTCTCGATGCGGAACCCCTGGAACAGGAAGGGCGAATTGGTCCAGGGACGATCAAGTTTCGCCACGTACATGCCAAGCTTCAGATCTTGCACGTCCACGGGTTTGGTGGGCATGTCACGGCCTCCTGCCGGTCGGGAATCGCCTGGGAAAAATAAACCAATGATGTGGTTATGTGAGGCGTCACAGGCAGGAAGTTAACACCAGCTTATTCGCAAGTCGAACCTTCCGTGGCAGTTCCCTGTGCTTGGAACCGAATTCCCACGGGGGAGTCGAATTCAGCAGGTAGCATAACCGTTGCGTGGTTCCGGCTAGCGCCGGGAGGGGGGTGAGCTCATGGCTACCTGGCTTCTGGCGGCGGGGTTGGCCTTGCAATGGGGCTTGCCGGCTCATGAATTGGCACCCCAGGAGGCGGTGCTCTCCTTGCCGCCCGAGATCGCACGGGAGTATGAAGAGCGTGTCCTCGACCAGGCAGGCAGTGCCCATCATACCGTCCGTGAGACCACCGACTTTCTGTTTGATGAGGCGGGCATGGCCTTGTCCTATCGTAATCTGGAGACCCTGACCGTTGCCGAGGCCTTCCAGCGGGGTGAGGCCAATTGCCTGAGTGCCACCATGGCCTTTCTGGTACTGGCGGAGCAGGCCGGGCTCAATGCCCGGGCCCAGCGGGTGGAGCAGGCCCTGGTCTGGGACCGGCGCGAGGACACGGTGTTCTGGGTGGAGCATGTCAATGCCGGGGTATTGGCGGCCGGGCGCCGATACACGGTGGATTTCGAGATGGACCTGATTGGCGGGAAAAGCAATCCCCAGGTGATCTCTCGCACCCGGCTGATTGCCCACTACTACAACAATCGGGCTGCGGAATTGCTCGCCGAGGACAATCTATTGTCTGCCTACATTGCCGCCCGTCACGCCTTGTCCCTGGACGAGGGTTTCAGCGCTGCCTGGAATAATCTCGCCATTGTGGAGAGACGCCTGGGCCGAATGGAGGCGGCGGAGGCCTCGCTCATGTAGCACAGCGGCTACACTACGCTCGTCGCGCCTCGCGAGAGAAAAAATCCCGTTGGCTGCGGGCGCGAATGAATTGATCAGAGGTTCCTTAAGTGAAGCCCGCCGCCATTTCCGACGGGCCGTGCGCATGCATCCCGACGAGCATGAGTTCCAGTTCGCTCTCGCCCGAGTGGAATATGAGCTGGGTAACCTGCGTCGCGCCAGCCGCTACCTCGGAAGGGCCCGCAGCATTGGCCCGGCCCATTATGCCGAGCGATACCAGGCCAAGCTGGACTCCATCAACGAGGCCCGGGAGCGCTAGTCAGATCGGCCCCACTGCGTGGCAACGCCATTCGGTGACAGTGGGTGCAAGCTGAATGAAGGGCATATTCAGCGCCAGCGTGCCTCGTGATGGGCACGCCGGCACCGTGATTTGCTGTGCTTACAGGCGGTAGCGGAAGACTTGACCATCCTCGTCAACGAAGAAGGCCGCGCGGCCGTCGGTGCTGACAACCGGGCGATCATCAAAGCTGCCGAAGAGGAAGCTGCGGAGGTCTTCCCAGGCGACCAGCGGACCGGTTTCGCCATTGCGCAGGTCCACTGCACGCAAACCACCGCTATTGTCATCCTCGGAGAAGGCCATGAGAGCCGATGGCAGGACTTGCACCACGACTCGTTCGTCACCCCGGTGGAAGTCACCCACGTGCTCCGTCTCGGTGTCGAAGGCGACGGTGCCGTCGTCGGCATTGATGGCTGCGACACCACCGGTGTGAATGATGGCGATGCGGTCATCACTGGCCATCAGGCCCATGGTGTCCCCAAAGCCCATATCATTCAGGTCGAGCTCATAAGCGATTTCATTGCTGTTGAGATCAACAGCGTATAGGACCTCGGGGCCGGCGACGAAGGCCTTGTTGCGCTGACCATCAACGATGGGCTCAGAGATATAGGGGGCCGCTGAAGTCAGGCCGGGGGTTTCCATTTCCGCGGTCCGCCAGAGTTCCTCGCCATTCGCCAGTGACAGGCCGGCGGCACCCCCTACATTGGAGTCGCCGAAATAGCGGCCGGCACCCCAGGCGATCAGTTGATCACCATGGAATTTGAGATCACCAAAGTAGGTACTGGTCTCCTCGCTTTCCCAGAGAATGTCACCACTGCTCAGATCAAGGGCGCGAATCCGGTGAGGGGCGCCGACACTGACCAGGTCACCATCCTCGCCATGGGTCCAGGCGACGTGATAGATGACCCCGTCCCGAATGGCGGGCTCCGGTGCCGGCAGGTAGTGACGGTCGGTGAACTCGCCACTGCGGCGGTTGGTCGTGCCTTCCCAGGCCTTGCTTCCGTCGTTGAGCTGGAATACCTGCATGGGAGAGGCATCGATCACAGCATAGCCTTCGGCCACCTGCATGCCATGGGTGTCGCGGCCACTGTGCTCCTGCTTCCAGCGGACCTCTCCGTCCGGGGAAATCCGTGCCAGGTGATAGGATTCCGCTGCCTGCAGCCGGGACAGGTCACGGCCAGTGGACAGCACCAGATAATCCCCATTGTCCAATGTCTCCACCGACCGGATGCCCGGACCCTGGAAGTCTTCCAGACGCCAGAGTTCGAAGCCGGTGCTGGCATCCAGCTTGATCAGACCGTCAAAGGTCTTGAGGAGAAGCCCTTCGCCATCGTCCACTGGCCTGGCCAGGTGCTGGGCAAAATGACGCTGCCGTTTACGCTGGTCCAGTGTGGATTCCCCTTCACCGCCCAGGGCGGCGGCAACCCGGTCGACCGCCTCGCCGATGATTTGCTCGTACTGTTGAAGGCTGTAGTTGTATTCCTGGGAATGCCAGGCCTTATCGCCGGAACTCAGATGCACCGCGGTGATGCGCTCTCGTGCCCCGTGGTAGTCAAACATCAGGGCCAGGTCCGCCTCGGGCAGAACCAGGGCGTTGGAGCTTTCCGCCCGCAGGCGGTAGGCTTCGGTCCCGCCCACGCTGATCGTCATCTGCCAGTTGGCGGCTTCCCCGAAGCCACCGAGCACCTGACCATCATGGCCATCGATAATATTGAGATTGCGGGGGTTACCCACCACCAGGCGACTGCCATCATCGCTGACATGAGTCTCGGCCAGGCGGCTCACTTCCACCACCGATTGCCAGTCCGCTTCTGTTTCCGGCTCCAGGGTTGCGCAACCCTGGGTCAGCAGACCACCCAGACACAGTCCGGCCAGAACCCGTTTCTTGTTGATTTCCATACAATTCCTCCCTTACATGAAAAAATCTGAAGCCCATCCAGGGCTCCCGGCAACCCCAGCGTGAAACAGATTTCCACCCCTTACATCCCCCCAGGTGGGCCCCTCCATGCCCCCTCGCCAATGGACAAAGCAGCTTCTTGCCGGCTGATGCGAGAATTGACGCTTGAGCAGCGCAGCATTACCGCCTAGGCTGCAATGGAGTGACTCGGAGAATCCCTGATGGCAAGAACGGTACAGGATTGGCTGGAGGCCTATGGCGAGAGCCACCGACACCCCGTCAACAAACGGATCCACTGGATCTGCGTGCCCCTGATAGTGCTTAGCCTGATCGGGCTGCTCTGGTCCATACCCGTGCCCGAGCCCTTGCAGGCAATGGCTGCGCCATTCAACTGGGCCAGCCTCTTTCTTCTGGCCGCCGTCCTCTACTATCTCTTGTTGTCCCCGGCCCTGGCACTGGGCATGCTGTTGTTCTCCATCCTGCTCCTGGTTGTGACCTGGGGGCTGGACCAGCTCCCTGTCCCCCTATGGGCCCTTGCCCTGGCCATCTTTGTCCTGGCCTGGATTGGTCAGTTCATTGGCCATCGAATAGAAGGTCGCAGTCCCTCCTTTTTTCAGGATTTGCAGTTCCTGATGATCGGGCCCCTGTGGTTGCTCGCCCATCTCTATCGGGCCCTGGGCATTCGCTATGGCTGAAGCCCTGGTGGCATGCTTGCACCGAGCCGCATGGACGGTTCTGCTCGGACTACTGGCGACGACATCGATCCATGCCGCTGAGCCCGACATCACCTTGCAGCTTCGCTGGAAGCATCAGTTTCAGTTTGCCGGCTATTACGTGGCCAAGCAGGAGGGGCTGTACGAGCAAGCTGGCCTGTCCGTAAGATTGATCCAAGGTGGGCTCGATGCAGCCAAGCCCCTTGAGGCCCTTTTGGCCGGCGAAGTGGATTTTGCCATTGCCAACAGTGGGGTCGTCATCGAGAGAATGCGAGGGGAACCGGTGGTGGCGCTCGCGGCCATCATGCAGACCTCGCCGAATGCCTGGCTGGTTCGGGCCGATGCCGGTATTCACACGCCGCTGGATCTTGTGGGCAAGCGATTGATGCTCATGCCCGGCCATGAAAGTGCCGAACTGCTGGCCATGTTACGGCGGGAAGGTGTGGATCTGGATGAGCTTGAGTTGCTGCCCACCTCTCATGATCTGGATGACCTGGTAGAAGGGCGGGTGGATGCCTACGACGCCTACGAGACCAATGAACCCTGGCAGCTGAAGCGAAAGGGGATTGACTATCACTTGATCAAACCTCGGGCCTATGGGGTCAACTTCTACAACGATGTTCTGGTCGCCCATGAGTCATTGATTGATCAGGAACCCGCTGTGGTGGATGCCTTCCTGGAGGCCAGTCTGGAGGGCTGGCGACGAGCACTTGCCGAGCCCGAGAAGACTGCCGCCATGATTCAGGCGAACTACGCGCCGGAACGCTCATTGGCGCATCTGCAGTTCGAAGCCGAGGGCCTGGCTGAACTGATCATGCCGGAGCTGGTGGCGCTGGGGCATATGAATCCAGGTCGTTGGCAGAGTATTGCGGAAAGCTATGTGGCGCTGGGATTCGCGGACGACCCGGTTGATTTGGGTGGCTTCCTCTATGAGTCGCGGAGTGCGACGGACTACACCATGGCTTATCGAATGGCAGCCGGCGGTTTTTTCCTGCTGCTATTGGCCAGTCTCCTGGCAGCTCATTTTGCGCGACTCAATAATCGACTGCGCCGAGAGGCTGCAAGACGAATGGCCGTGGAGGAGCGCCTCCGTGAGCATCAGGCTGAGCTGTTCCGCTTGGCAAATACCGATGCCCTGACCGGACTCTGGAATAGGCATCGCTTTGAAGAGGTGGCGGGGCGTGAGATCCGACGCGCTCGACGTTACGGCCATCCCCTCTCCGTTATTTTCATGGATCTGGATCATTTCAAGCCAATCAATGATCAATATGGGCATGCGGCCGGTGATGACGTGCTTCGTACCGTGGCCGAACTGATTCGGGAGTGTCTGCGCGAGTCAGACAGCGTATGCCGCTGGGGCGGTGAGGAGTTCCTGGTTCTGGTGCCCCATGGCTGCCCGGAGGATGCCTATCGGTTGGCCGAAAGAATTCGCCAGCGTGTGAAGGATTGTCATGATGCTGAAGGTGGCGGCATCACTGCCAGTCTGGGGGTGGCGAGCCTAGGGGAGAGTGAAGACTTGCATGGACTGCTTCAGCGGGCTGACGGGGCTCTGTATCAAGCCAAGGAGGCAGGTCGTGATCGGGTTAAAGTGGCCCGGCCCGTCTCGGATTCCTGATGCCCCCGGAGCTATTGATTAAAGCGCCTTGGCTTATGGGCTTTCGGCCTGTGGCGCGGCAACTCTGGCATGCAGTCGGATGAAATGCCAGCGAGGATGGAAGTAAAGGGTATGGCGCTGGCCACTGGAATCCTCTGCAATGACCCGGTCAATCAGTTGGCCATCGCGGATCAACTCTCGCTCCACGCCGTGCAGGCCCAGTCTGAGCAGCAGGGCATGGCTTTCCTGTATGGAAATGGTTTCAAAGGCGGTGTCTGCGCTCCGCCCGTCCCCGGTTGCCAGCGCCCGGTCTGTGATTTCCAGAAACCAGTCCATATGCAGCCGGGAAGCGATCCCCAGGCCGGCCTCTTCATAGGCAAGGGCAGCATATAGATGCCCCTGGGCATCTACCGGGCAGGACTCCAGCCAGTCCCGCATCAGCTCCCCGGCGGCACCGGGGCGGCCGTCTTCCATCGCCTGGGCGAACTCGCCGTCCGGCCGATTCAGCTCACAACGCTGGTGGAAGTCCTTGCGGCGGGCGTAGTGTTTTCGCAGATCACCGGCATTGGGCTGCCCCCGCCAGTGGGCCTTGAGGGTCGAATCGGAGGGTTCGATCAATTCTCCTTCCGATTCCAGCAGCATGCGCTGATAGTCGCCTGCCAGGCTTGCGCCGGGAGTGGGAGAGGGTGTCATGCTCGCGCATCCACTGAGCAAGGAGATTGCCAACAGGCAAATGACTGGCCCAGGGATTTTAAGTCCAAAGATTGGCATGCTCACGGTGCCTCCTGCTTTCGCTGGAAACTAACAGGCCGTTTCAATCGCGGCAAGGGAGGCTGCCGGTCTGGCCGGGGCATGGAGCTCCGGCCAGTGGCTTATTGGACTGCGGGCTAGCGGTCTTCGAGGCGGTACTCGATGGTTTGAGTCGCCTGTCGCTCCACCGGTCGTCCATCGACAATGCGTGGTGCGAATCGCCAGTGCTGGATGGCTCTCCGGGTGGAACGGTCAAACACACGCCGGGGATACGCGTCGATCACCCGGGCATCAGCCACGGTGCCGTCTGCGCGGATGGTAAAGGCGACCTGCACCCAGCCTTCAATGCCCTGCATCAGGGCTTCCCGAGGCCACTGGGGCTCAATCCGCACCAGGGGGATCACATCACCGTCCCGGCCTTCATCCCGGACTCCGCCATGCAGCATGCCGCCCAGGGGAATGCCGCCTGCTATGCCCTCCAGCCGGGGCATATCCAATTGCCGCTGGTGTTGTGCCGGTGGCAGGTCCAGCTGCATGGCCAGGTCCAGCGTCGGGGGCGGGGGAGGCCGTTCCGGTGGTGGCTCGGGGGGATGCCGCTGGCGCTCCCGTACCCGTTCATCGCGCTCAACGCGGATGAACTGAATTCTTTCTCCTTCCATCCGATCAATGGAGACATCGCCATCCACACCGATCAGGGTCTGCATCAAAACGAACAGCAGGCCCGCTACCAGGCCGCCTCCCAGTAGTGAGATCAGGACTCTCATTACAGCTACCTCCCCGCCACATGGGACGGACCGGGTCAGGCGCTGTCTCTCCGGGCTTCGTCCATTTCTTCAATGGCCCGGCCGGTGGATGGGCGCTCACCGATTAAGACCGGCTTTCCGGTAAACGGTTCTTGCCGGGGCCATTCAGACATCGCCGTCTGTCGGAAAGTGGTCGGCCGAAAACAGTCCGCCCGGACCGGCCTTGGCGGCCGACCCGGGCGGATTGATTGCCTTGAAGCTGAGGCCCTGGCTTAACGATCCTCCAGTCGAAACTCAATTACCTGAGTGGCCGTCTGTTCCACCGGCCTGCCATCCACCATCCTGGGCCGGAATCGCCAGCGCTGGATGGCGCGCATGGCTTGCTGGTCAAACAGTCGCGGCGGGTGAGATTCGATCACCCTGGGCTGCTCAACGGAGCCATCGGGGCCTACCGTGAACTGGATCTTCACCCAGCCCTCAATGCCGTCGAGCACGGCGCGGCGGGGCCATTGCGGCTCGATCCTGACCACCGGGCTCAGGTTCTGTTCACCTTGCCCCTCCCTGGAAAGGGGCCCCCCGGGGATGGGGATGCCTTCGGAGATCAGCGTATCCGGGAGCTCGGGAAATTCCACCTTATCCACTGGCGACTCGGTGGCGTGGCTGACATCGATCGTCTCCGGTACCTGGGGTTGTTCCGGCGGTTCGGGCAGCGTTCGGTCGATGGTCTCCACCCGCTCTTCCCGGTCCACGCGAACAACGTCAATGGCGGGGCCTGACTCCGGTTTGTTCACGGTTTCCCCGTCAACATCCACCAGTGTCTGCATGAGCAGAAAGATCAGTCCGGTGACAAGGGCAGCCGACATGGCGGCGACAAGATAGCGCATCAATCCCCCTTTCCGCGTATAGCGGTCCAGCGTGATGAACCCGGCTTGGCAGGCAGTCCGTCACGGAAAGGTGGCCCGGCCCTGCGCCTAGCGGATGATGCCCTCTCGACGCAGTGCACCGATACTGGCTGAATCCAGTCCAAGCCTATCTTTGAGCGTAGTTTCCGTGTCCTCGCCTGGCAAGGGCGGCGGTTTGCTGGAGTCAGCCCAGTTCGTGCCCGACAGCAGTGGGTTGGCCACGCTCGGTACCCCGCCCAGTCGCTCATGCCAAAGGGTCCTGGCCAGGCCGCGATGACGGACCTGGGGATCATCGAATACAGCCGCCATATCGTTTACCGGCCCGGCCGGGACTTCCGCTGCTTCCAGCAGGTCCAGCCAATGCCGACGCGGTTGTTTTGCCAGGACCTGCTCGATCAAGGGGAGAAGTTGTTCCCGGTTTGCCACCCGGTCGGCATTGCGGCGAAAGCGTGGATCGTCGGCCAGGTCCGCCTGATCCAGGACCTGACAGAGGCGCTGGAATTGGCCGTCATTGCCCACTGCCAGGACCAGCCAGTCATCGGCCGCGCGAAAAGCCTGGTAGGGAACAATGTTGGGGTGGGCGCTGCCCATCCGTCCCGGAATCTGACCGCCGACCAGATAATTCATCGCCTGATTGGCGAGCGTGGCCACCTGGACATCCATGAGGGCCAGATCAATGTGCTGACCCTGCCCGGTGGCTTCCCGTTCCCGCAGGGCGGCGAGACAGCCAATGGTGGCGTAGAGACCGGTCAGGATATCGGTGAGGGCGACCCCCACCTTGACCGGCTCTCCGCCCTCGTCGTCACGGGGGCCGGTGATGCTCATCAAGCCGCCCATGGCCTGCAGCAAGAGGTCATAGCCGGCCCGCTCCCGATAAGGGCCGGTCTGGCCGAAGCCGCTAATGCTGCAGTAAATCAGGCCCGGGTTGAGTGACGACAGGCTGGTGTAATCAAGGCCGTAACGAGCCAGCCGGCCCGGCCGGAAATTCTCCAGCAGGATGTCGCTGTCCGCGGCCAGTTGCCTGAGCAGCTCCTGGCCACGGGGGTGGGAAAAATCGATACCCACCGAGCGCTTGCCCCGGTTGCTGGCAAGAAAGTAGGCGGATGGGCCGTCTTCGCCATTCTCCCCGCCCAGCCAGGGCGGCCCCCAGCCACGGGTTTCATCACCCCCGTGAGGGTGTTCCACCTTGATCACCTCCGCGCCCAAATCCGCCAGTAGCTGGCTGGACCAGGGACCGGCCAGCACCCGACTGAGGTCGAGTACGCGCACGCCCGCCAAAGCCTTCATCGTCTCTTGACTCCCCTGTTTTCCGCGGGATGGTAGCATTAGCGTTTTTTCGGGGCCTCCGGCTTGAGCGGCGGGGCCGACCGGCGGACCCATTCGCGGCTCTGCCAGCTGCAATCATCAGCACCAAAGGAAGGGAAATGGAAGGGGAATCTCAGCAGTTGCCGGCCCCCGACGCCGCACTCAGCACTCGCGTGGGACTGGCCTGCGCCAACAGCCGCAAACGGATTCTGTTTATTGAGCACCAGGGCGAGAAGCTGTGCATCAAGCGGGCACAGCGCAACCCCGGTCGGCGCGTGACGGCATGGTTCACGCGACTCCTGCTCCAGCCCCTGTGCCACCATCCCGTCAAATTGAGTGCGGTGATCGCGCCCGATCGCCAGGAAGGCCTCCACCACGAAGCCACGCGGCTGATGCAATACAACCGCGCGGGTGTGGCGACACCGAAGCTGAAGGCGGTGAGCGATTACTGGTTTGCCATGAGCGTGCCCGGCATCTTGTTCGGCAATGCCCTGCGCGAGGGCGACCAGGCTGAACGGGAGGCCCTGCTGCGAGACGCAGTGATTGCCCTCGCCGACTTCCATGAAGCCGACCATTGGCACGGCGGGGCCCAGATCAAGAACCTCCTCTACGGCGACGGGCAAATCTACCGAATCGATTTCGAAGAACGCCTCGCCACGGCCTTCGATCTGCCGCTGATTCAGGTCTGGGACGTTTTCGGTTTCATGATGTCGGTGGGAAGGCTCCGCAAGTATTTCGATATTCCCACCCGCGAACGGCTGATCGAGACATTGGTCCGTGAGTATCTCGCCCACGGGGAGCGTAAGCAGCTACAGGATCTTCTGGCCCGTTTTGCCCGCCGCGGTCTGACCTTGGTGGAGCGCTTTCGCTTCACCCGTTACCTGGGAGCCAAGCGCTCCCTGGAGCGGGTGGAAATGGTCAGCCAATACATCCTGCGCGGATGTGATTGATACATCGGCCACCATTCCTGGTTTGTTGCCGCTAGTCGGTTTCCACGACCTCGTAATCATGGCTGACCTTGACGGAATGACCCAGCATGATGGAGACCGAGCAGTATTTGTCCGCCGACAGGCGAACTGCCCGTTCCACGTGCTTGTCCGAGACGTCCTTGCCACTGACGATGAAGTGCATGTGGATGCGGGTAAATACCGCCGGTGGCCCCTCGGCCCGTTCGGCGCTTAGCTCCACACGGCAGTCATCCACCCGCTGGCGCGCTTTTTTCAGGATTCCCACCACATCCACGGAAGAACAGCTTCCCGCGGCCAATAGCACCATTTCCATGGGGCTGGGCGCGGTGGCACCCTGATTGCCGTCCATGACGACCCGGTGGCCGCTCTCGGATGTGACCAGAAATGTTTCCTCACCAACCCACTGCACACTGGCTTTCATTGCGACAAATCTCATTCTTGTGTGGACCAGGAGGGCGGCACTGGCCGCCCCGATGCAGCCGGAAGCCTTTCATAGCCGCCGGGACACGTCAATTCCCGGCCATGGTGTCCCGGCATAGAGGAGCCGCCCCGGTGGGGTGCCTCGTTGGGGGGGGTGGTGCCGTATCCAGGCCTCCGTAGAATGGCTTACGACGGCAAGGCGGCCAATTCAGTGTCGCCCGGCAGTTCCGGCAAACCTAGAGTACGAGGTGAAACGAAATGAACGACTCAATCATCAACCCGATCTCCCGCCCGGGGCAGATTGCTCTCACGCTGGTCGGCGCCAGCTTCCTGGTTCTCGGCTGTAATTCCAGTAGCAGCAGTGATGGGCCGGTGGGCATGAATAACGCCGATGCCGCTGCCGCTGCCATGGTCGCCATCGGCATGGCCGAGGGAATCGACGATTTTATCGATGATCCCGAAGACGATGACATGGGTGTGCTGGCCCGGGCCATGCAACAAGCGGCTACCAATCAATGTACCGGCGATGGTCACTTGTACACCAGCGAAAGCACCGTCTCGGGTTCTGATGTCAACGTAGAGGATGCCTTTGGCTATACCGGTAGCCTGGAGATGGTGGAGATTGACGCTGACTGCGTCATGGATACCCAGGATTTCTATAGCGAAAGCCGTGGTTACATCCGCATGGCTCACTCCCCCACCGAATCGGTCGTGTTTGGAGAGGTCACTCCCGGTCCCGGCCAGTCAGCGGATGCCGGTGCCTATGTGAGTGTCATGGACGGTGCTGGCATGAACATGGAGAGCAGTCAGCAGATGTACATGCACGCCTGCTTCGGCTGCGTTGAACTGGGCGGTGGCGAGAACATGGAGATGCGCATGTTCTCTGATATCCAGATGCAGTCAAATATGGCTGGAGACAGCGGTTTTGACATGCATATTCGTTTTGGAACCAGCACCACTGACCGGGCAGTATTCAAGCTGCAGGAGCTGGGCGGTGGTCAGGTGGAATACAGCGTGGATGGCTTCATGGGCGTTGAGACGCACCTGGATGCCTGTAGCTGGGCGGCGACTCTTGAAACTGTCCAGCCCCTGACCGCCCAGGGTCTGACCACCAATCAGCCCAGCATCACGGGTGGCCAGCTCAATGTCACGCCTGAAGATAGCAACGATACCATGGAAGTTCAGTACCACAGTGACGGCAGCATCACCGTCAACGGCAATACCATCACCATGGAAGATATCGAGGAACGAATTCAGACCTGTGACCAGGTTTGAATCCGAATCTTGGGTACAGAAAACGCCCCGGCAGCACCGGGGCGTTTTTTCATTGGTTCCACGACAAGCGCAGGGCAGCGGTCATGATCAGCAGCCAGCCGCCGATCAGGCACAGCCCACCCAGGGGAGTGATGGGGCCCAGCCAGCGCCAGCCGGTAAGTACCATCAGATAGAGCGAGCCGGAAAAGAGCAGCATGCCGGCCACCAGCAGCCAGCCCCCCGTTCGCAGCAGTGCTGAATCCAGCCAGACCGCCACCGCCGCCAGGCCGAGCAAGGCCAGGCCATGGGCCAGGTGGTATTGCACAGCGGTCTCCCACACCGCCAGCCCCCGTTCCAGGGGCAGGCTGTCCTCGTTGGCCCGCAGACCATGAGCGCCAAAGGCCCCCAGGCCCACGGCAAGGGCCATATTGAATCCGGCCAGGCAGAGCATCCAGAGACTGAAGATATTCATGAATCCACTCCCGATTCATTGGGCAAAGCGCCATTGTCCTCAGACCGAGCCTTTCTGGCCAGCGGCGAAGGGTAGTCCGCCAGCATGCTATGTTGTTGACTGTGAGCGCGAATGGATTGATCAGAGTGTCCAGGAGGAGAAATTTCATGCCAGCGCCCAAGGAACTGCTCATTGTTGGCCGTGGTGCCATGGGCAGCATGTTTGCCAAGCTACTGAAAGACAGAATGACGGTGAGCAGTTGGGACCGGGATCCGGAGAGCGGGGTTGAGAGTGATCCGCTGGAAACCCTGGCCGCCCGGGCTGAGCGTGTGCTGCTGGCGGTCCCGGCCTCGCCCCATGATGAGCTGGCCCGTCGGCTTGCCCAGTCACTGCCCGAGCACAGCCTCTGCTTTTCCATCGCCAAGGGGCTCGACAGCCAGGGGCGAACGCCCGCCGAATGCATGGCCCGTCATTTTGGCGATAATGGCCCCATCGACTGGGGCATGATCTGTGGCCCCATGATTGCCCGCGATCTCAGTGCAGGCCGGGATGGCTTCGCCGTCGCCGCCGGTAGCAGCCATGAAGCCGCGCGCACCATACAGAGCCTCTTTCGCGATACTCCATTGCGTCTTGATGCGGACAGCGATGTCCACGGCGCCTGCTGGGCCGCCATTCTCAAGAACGTTTACGTGCCGTTGATCGGCGCCGCCGATGCCTTGGGTCTCGGCGATAACCTCCGTGGCTTCCTGATCATGGAGGCCCTGGCCGAGCTGGCCGGCATTGTCGAGGCCTTTGGCGGTCGCCGCGAGACCGCCTACGGGCCGGCGGGGCTTGGTGATCTCATCACCACGGCCACCAGTGCCAACTCTCACCATCGCGGCCTGGGAGAGGCATTGGCGCGGGGTGACCGCAGTGGCATTGCGGTCAAAAACGGCTATGTTCGTAGTGAAGGCGTGCATACCGCCATGGTCATGGACGAACAGCAACGTCTCGATGTGTCCGGCTTTCCTCTCTATCGTGCCGCCACAGCCCTTCTCAAGGGCTCGGGGTCTCCCGCGGAGATCCTGCCGGCCTACCTGGGTGAGCGCTTCGGCTGAGCGCTCGCCCCGGCAAGAGTAACTGACAGCGGGGGGACTGGAAGGGGAATCCGCTATGCCCAGTTCAAGGAATGCATTGGCCGCCGTTCTGATTCTGTCGGCCTTGAGTCGTTCACCGGCGGTGGTCACGGAGCCCGCTGTCCGCGTACTCACCGGGCAAGACCTGAGCCGCAGCGGTCTGGCCAGCGTGGGGGACGTACTTCAGCGCCAGCCCTGGGCGACTTCGGCGCGCAATGCAGTGACTTTTTCCGACGGCGATGGGGCCCTGCTTGATCACAGTACGGCGCTCGCGGTCCGTGGCCTGGGCCCGGAACATCTCCTCATTCGCCTCGATGGTCAGCCCTTGCCGACACTGCTCGACGGTGCTGTTGACCTGAACATGATCCCCATCGGTCTGGTGGAGCGGATCGAATACCGGCCCAGCGCATCCACTGCCGCTGGAGAAGGCGGCCTGGCCGGGCTGGTGGATATCATTACCCGGCGTGATGTGCAGGGCAGCGAGATAGGTGCCTTCTACAGCCAATGGGATGAAGGCGACGGCGAGACCCGCCAGGCCGATCTCACCGCCGGGCTGAGTCAGGGCAACCGTTCGCTGCGGCTGCACCTGGCCCATTTCGAGCGCGATGCCATCCAGGCCCGTGACCGGCGGATCTCCGCCGAGCCGGTGTTCGGCACCGGTTTAGCCCGGGGCAGTGCGGCCACGCCCCAGGGGCGCTTCTGGTTCCTGGATGAAGACAATGCCTTTCGCGACTGGCATTTGATTGAAGGCAGCCCGGCCTTCTCCGAAGTGGCCAATGACTTTCGCGATTTTCGTGACAGCGACCGCTACAATTTTGCCGCTGAACAGCAACTGCTGTCACCGGAATCACGTTTCAGCATCCATGCCGGGCTGGATCAGGCCCTGAGTGAAGGCATCACCCTGACGATCAATGCCTTCCATGCCCGCAAGCGCGCGACGCGCGAACATACGCCCAATGACCTCTTCCTTGGCGCCTTTGGTCAGCCTGGTTTCGATACGATTACCATCTCCGAGGATAATCATTTCAACCCCTTCGGATTTGATTTCGATCCTTCTGAGAATCTGGTTTCCCTTGCTCGGCGATTGACAGAGGCGGGCAATCGTCGCCATCACAGCAGCGAGAACAGTCTGCGTCTGCAGGCGGTCTTGAGTGGTGATGTGAGCCTGAATGATCGGCCATGGCACTGGCAGTTGTCGGTGATGCATGCTGATCGTGAGGGAAATGATCGTTTCCGGGGCTATGTGGATAGCGACCGGCTCCGCCAGGGTCTTGGGCCTTCGTTTATTGATCAGGATGATCAGGCGCGCTGCGGTGATCCGTCCGAATTGCTTCTTGACTGCGTGCCGATCAACCTCTTTGGTGGCCAGGGTGAAGATGGCAGCGGGACGATTGATCAAGAGCAGCTCGACTTTCTTTTGACCTCTGGTGCGGCGATGAACCGAACCACCCTGAATGAATGGCGTTTCGATATCGAAGGCCATGCCTTTTCCCTGCCTGCCGGGGAGGTGGCACTAACGGCCGGACTTCTCGGCCGTGACACCCGCTACACGCAATCGATGCAAGGCAGTCCCAACAGCGACCTGCCCGATGTCCGCGAGCTCGCGGGCACTTACCGCAGCGATGGGGTTTACCTAAATGCTCGAATGCCCTTGCTGCGCCATCGCTGGATGATGGACATGCTCGAGTTGGACGTGGGTGTGCGTCATAGGGATTTTGACGTCTTCAACGGAGGTACCACGCTCTCCACCGGTTTGGCCTGGCAGCCCGTGTCTGAACTGCAGATCCATTACCGTCGGGATCAGGCTTTGCGAGTCCCCAGTGCCCTCCAAGCCTTCGAGTCGACCAGCTCTAGCCTTATGGTTTCCTTTGATCCCTGCAGTGGGGTGGAATCGGGGGTCTCTGATCCCGGAATTATAGAGCGATGTCAAAGAGATGGGATCCCTCCCGACGGAATCTTCCTGCCACCAGTTCGGGCGGATGTCCTCATGGGCGGGGCGGTCAGCGGTGGGCGTACATTGAATCCAGAAAAGTCGACCCTGGAACGCATCGGAGTGAGCTGGGCGCCGGAGGCACTTCCCGGTTTTCATGCCAGCCTCGATGTATGGTCGCAGGAAATCGAGGATTTCATTCGTGCGCCTTTTTTTCAGGAGGCACTTGTCGGTTGCTACTGGGAGGGTGTGGAAACACTCTGTGATCGGGTGACCCGGAACGGGTTTGACACCAGTGTTGATCTGGTGCCGATCAATGACAGTCGTGGTGCCAGCTTTCGCGGTATGGATCTGGGGTTGGCCTACTCTGGGATACCCTTTCCCTGGGGCGAGCTGGACCTGCACCTGGATGCCAGCCGCCTGAGCAGCGTCCGCCTGCCAACTTACGATGAAGATGCACGGGCCTTGAGCCAGCCCAATCTTTCCGGCACCAACCGCGTCAACCAGGCCGTGCCCGAGTGGCGCGCCGATCTGACTCTGGACTGGCGGCGCGACGCCTGGCGTTTCCGGTGGAGCATGCGCTTCATCGACTCCATGCGCGAGCCCTGCCAGGAACTGACGGGTGCCACCTCGGTTTTGCTGATCGATCTGGGCCTTTGTAATGACATAGAACGAGATGAAGACGGCGCCATCGTCCCCGGTGGCGATCACCGCAATCGAATCGGCAGTCTTACCTATCATGATGTGCAACTGGCCTATCGTTTCGGGCACGGCGGGGAACTGGCCGGTGGCGTGAGCAATCTCTTTGACAAGGCCGCCCAGTTCTCCGCAGCCACCGCGGCACACAGTTTTGATGCCACCATCCACGAGATTCCGGGTCGTCGTCTTCATGTCCAGTATCGACAGCGATTCTGACAGGCCAGTGGATTGGCTGCTTGCCCATCGGGGCTGGCCGGGTCGTTACCCGGAAAATTCCCGTGCCGGTGTGGCAGCGGTGATCGAGGCCGGGGCCCGGCGGGTGGAGTTCGATGTGCAGCTCAGTGCCGATCGCCAGCCGGTGGTGATCCATGATGATCATCTGGGTCGGGTCAGCGGTCGTCGCGGTCGGGTGGGCAGTCTGTCGCTTGCCGAGCTGGAGAAGACGAGCATTGGCGAGCCGGAACGCTTCGGCGATCGATTCGCCGGGGAATGCCTGCCGTCCCTGGAAAGCATGCTCGAGCTGACAAGTCGCACGCCGAAGGTGCAGCTTTTCGTGGAGCTCAAGCGCGCCAGTCTGCGGCGCTTTGGCCGTGAGGCCATGGTGGAACCGCTGCTGGGTGCTCTTTCCCGGGTCCCGAACCCGGTGGTGGTCATATCCTTCGACCGCCGCGTTCTGGAAATGGTCCGCAGTCGATCCGGTCTGCCCATTGGCTGGGTCTTCAAGCCCTGGAACGAGTCGGCCCAGGTGGAGGCAGGGCGCCTGCAACCGGAGTATCTTTTCGTGCGTCAGGACCGGGTCCCGGCAGGGCCGGCACCGTTCTGGCCGGGTGACTGGCAGTGGGTGGTCTACGGCGTTGAGACGGCTGCCACGGCAAGGGAATTCCGTCAGCGGGGGACGGATGTGATTGAGACCGATTACCTGCCCGAGCTGGCGACGGCCATCAGTGGGGAGGATAAGGGCTCATGACTCCTGCGGCCTATCTACTATTGGACCAGGGTGGCCACGGTTCTCGGGCACTGCTCATGGATGAGGCGGGCCGCCAGTTGGCCGAGGCGGATGCAGCGGTCGCCACCCGGGAAGACAACGGTGATCGGGTCGAGCAGGACGGGGCCGAAATCGTTGCCAGCCTGCGGCGCTGCATTGCCGGTATTCGTGCCCAATACCCGGGGAAATCCATAACAGCGGCCGGACTGGCCGTTCAGCGGGGCAGTGTGCTGTGCTGGGATCGTGACAGCGGTAAGCCGCTGACAGCGGTGCTGTCCTGGCGCGATCGTCGCCGGCCCGAGCGGCAGGGCCCGGCCCCGGGTCAGGTGCGTGAACGAACAGGGCTGCGATACTCGCCCTACGGTGGCGCGCCCAAACTCCGCTGGTGCCTGGAGTCCGAGCCTCAGGTGGCCAGGGCGGCGGCGGCCGGACGTCTGGCCATGGGTCCCCTTGCCAGTTTCCTCTTGCGTGCCTTGCTTGAGCCGGATACCCATCTGATTGATCCGGGGCTCGCCCAGCGCAGTCTGCTGTGGTCCCGTCAGGTGGGGGATTGGGACCCCGTGCTGCTGGAAGCCTTTGGCCTGGACCGGCGGTGGCTGCCACGGGTCTGTCCCAGCCATCATGACTACGGGCAGTTGCGGGATCTGGCGGGCGCCGTCCCCCTGGGGCTGCTGATGGGGGATCAGAACGCCGTGCCCTGGCTGGCCGGCTCACCGCGGGCGGATACCAGCTATCTCAACCTGGGCACGGGCGGATTCATGCTCCGCCCCGTCGCCGCGGACCAGGATCCCGGTCCCTTCCAGTTCACCCTGCTGGAACCCACATTACCGACACCCTATGCGCTCGAGGCCAGCCTCCACGGTGTCGGTGCCGCCCTCGACTGGTTGAGTCGTCGCCTTGATAAAGCCATTGGCCCGGCGCAGATCCGTCAGTCCCTGCGGGAGCCGGGCAACGCGCCGCTGTTCATCAATAGTGTGGGCGGGCTCGGTTCCCCCTGGTGGCAGGCCGGGCCATCACCGGACTTTCTCTCCCCTGACGGGGTGTCCGTGATCCCGGATCCGGAGCCCCAGGCGGCGCTGGCTGGCGTGCTCGAAAGTATCTGCTTTCTCATTCGCGAGAACCTGGATGACATGGACGAACTCGCCGGCCAGTCAGAAAGACTGTTGCTGTCCGGCGGCTTGAGCCGAAGCGATGAATTCTGTGCCCTGATTGCCGCCTTTCTGAACCGTCCGGTCTTCCGGCTGGTGGGTGGGGAGGCCACGGCCACCGGGCTTTGGTGGCGACTGCGGGGTGCGGACGGGCCTGGCCCCGAGGTGGCGAGGGTAGCGGCAGATCCCGGCCCCTGGGATTTGCAGGCCATGGAGCGGCGCTGGCGAGTCTGGCGGCGCTGTATGCCGGACGTAGCCGCGGATTGAGGATTTTTTCGGGGTTGCCCTGTTCGGGGGATGGCACCCCCCCGGGAATGGGTTAATATCTACCATCGGCAGGCTCTGACTCCAAACCCTGGGGACTGGCCGGCCACCAAGCAACAACAACAAAAGGGCCGCCAGGCCATTACCCGGGAGGAGGGAATCCGTTGCCTGTATCAATGACCCGTCAGCGGGGTGTAGCCCTGCTCGTTTCAAGTCTTGCCGCTGCCAGTCTGCTGACCGCCTGTAACAGCAGCAGTAGCAGTGACAGTACGGACGCGTCCGCAATCAATGTCGCCCAGGTGACCGGCAGTGTTGCCGAAGATCATTGGCGTGAATACGTCACCGTCGTACCGGACGGTACCACCAGCCTGCATGTGCGCCTGCACAATCTTAGCGCCGATGCCGACCTTTACGTTTGGGAATATTCCACTGCCAATTCCTGCTGGTCCAGCAATCCCGGCACCAACGATGATGTCTGTGAGTTTGACAGTCCGGGCGCGGGTGACTGGGGCATCGAAGTGGAAGGGTGGGATCCTGGTACCACCAGCTACACCCTCACCGTGACCCTGCAGCCATCCGACAAGGAAGCGACTCTGGAGTTTGTCGACGATGGCAGTTGGGGCGGCCTGCCCCTTGTTAATCGTCGCTAAGACGCATGGGTTGAAAACAAAAAAGGCCGGCGTTGAGAAAACGCCGGCCTTTTTCTTTTCTGGTGGGCCCGCCAGGACTCGAACCTGGGACCAAGGGATTATGAGTCCCCTGCTCTAACCAACTGAGCTACAGGCCCTTTGAAAATCACGTGTGTGGCATCTTTTACCAAAGCCTTCTCGGGGGCATCGAGCCCCGCTCGAAGGCTCCGGGATTATGCCTCGCGCTGCGCTGTCCTGCTCCGCGCGCGGTCCAGCCCGGCCATCCTGGCCGGTCGTTCGCCGAACTGCGAAATGCCACCGGCATTTCGATTCCGGCTCACCCCCTGCTCTAACCAACTGAGCTACAGGCCCAAAAGTTGAACGCGGGATTATAGCCTGTGAGCGGTGCCGGGGTCATTGCCTGATTGCTTCAATGGTCGATCAGGGGCGCTTCATGGGGCGTCATGATGGCTCGACGAAGGGGCGCCAGTGGGGCTTCATCGTCCAGTTCAAAACTTTTCCCCGGCTGCGGCAGGCCGAGCTGTTCCAAGATTTCGGCGATGTCGGGAAAACCCACCGCCAGGATGTAGTCATCATAAAAGGCGGTGAAGAGATCGTCCGTTCCGGCAATCCGGTCCAGCTCCTTGAGGGCCTCGCGGCCATCGGCGGAGCGGCGGGCATCGAAGCAGCAGGCGGCCCATTCGGCCAGCACATGGTCCAGGCTTTCGGCCGTGTCCGGATCGCTGCGCAGGGCCACATCCGCCTTCAGCATCAGGGCGGCCCCGCTCCAATAGACGAATTCCGCGCCCCCTTCCTGGCCCATGGCCCGGGTGATGTCCAGGATGGTGCCCGGAATCCGGGCCCAGATACCATCATCCATGTCATCAAGGAATCGTTGCCAGGC
>NZ_SLKM01000217.1:0-10011 GCF_007134575.1 Natronospira sp. | reverse complement strand
ATTCGGCCCGCACCATCGCCAGTCAGTCGGCCGCCGGCAGCGACGATCAATCCCAGCCTCAGGAAATCACCGAAGCGCTGGTCAACAACATAAGCCACGAGGCCCAGGCCGCCGCCGGTGCCCGCGTGGTGGAGTCTGCCTCCGAGTCCCAGGAGACCCTGGGCCAAATCGTCGATACACGCGCCTGAGCAGCCCCTTTTTCCCTGGCCGGCTCCCCCGCCGCACTCTTCGAGCGTCCGGCCGCTGTAGACCATGATCGCACCCCTAGGCTTTCACGCGAGCCCACTTAAGCCGCTGCCATAACCAGGTGAAAACCATCGCCTGGACCAGTCGATAAGCGCCCTGGGCCAGCCAGACTGCCAACAATCCCCCACCCAGCCCCGGCCCGACCAACCAGGCAATGGGCAGAAAGCCCAGCCATTGCAGGGATACCGCCGTCAGCATGGTCCGACGGGCATCCCCCGCACCCAGCAAGGCGTGCATCAGGATCATGCCGAAGGCTTCCACCACCATGAACACCCCGACCAGGCGCATGGGCGTAATCGCCAGCGAGCGGGTTTCATCATCATGGATGAAACCGGACAACAGCAGTTCGGGCAGCAACCACATGGGCAAGGCCAGTATGCCCAGCATCACCAGGGCCAGGCGGACCACATCCCAGCCCCAGCGATGGGCATCGCGGACCGACCCGGCACCGAGAGATTGTCCCACCAGACTGGCGGTGGTCAGCCCCAGGGCCATGGCCGGCAATACCGCCAACAGCATGATGTTGATCAGGACACTGGCTGCCGCCACTTCTCGAGTACCGATCTGCCCGATGATCCAGAAAAGAACCACGAAACTGGTGGAAAAGGACAGTTGCTGCACACCGTTCGGCAGGGATATGCGCAGCAGGCGCCGAATGACGTCCATTGGCGGGCGGGTACGAAAAAAACCGGCACTGCCGGCATGGCGACGGGCCAGATAGACATGAACCAGGGTTCCCACCGCAGTGGCAATCGCCGAGGCCAGACCGGCGCCGGTGACGCCGAGGGCGGGCGCGCCGAAATGCCCGAAAATAAGGACATAATTCAGAAAGATGTTGAGAACGTGCATGGTGACCAGGGTGAACAAGTACATCCTGGCCATGTCCACGGCGTTCCAGTAGCCGCGAAAAGCCCAGTTCATGCCCATGAAGGTGATGGCGATGATCCGGGTCTGCAGATAGGGAACGCCTTTCTCAATGACCTCCGGGTCGGCATTGAGCCAGGGATAGGCGGGCGGTATGGCGAAGAAAAGCGGCAGTGACAGCAGTGGGCCCGCTACCAGGCAGATCAGCAGGCCGGCATTGAGGGGCTCCGCCGTCTGGCCACCCTGCCCCGCCCCCTTGCGGCGGGCCGCCATGGCCTGAACCGCGGTCCCCACCCCGAGGACCAGGGCCTGACACATGAAGATGGCGAAGCCCCCAAGGCCCACCGCGGCTAGGGCCGCATCCCCCAGGGTGCCGACCATGGCCGTGTCCACCAGGTTCATGACGTTCTGGGACACCATGGCCGCCAGAACCGGCAAGGCCAGAAACAGGGCGTGCTGCCCTCGCTGCCAGCGACTACCGACGCTCACGAGCTACGTCGACGTATTCGGGCCAGACGCCGCAATCCTGGCCGGCGGAGTACTCGCCAGGCAAGCCAGTAACCAATGGCGGCGGCCAACAGGCAGCTCAGGAAGGTGCACAGACCATAAGCCAGCGCCAGTCCCGCTTGGTCGCTCTCCAGCAGCATCAGCAGTTCAAGGCTGAAAACCGAGGCGGTGGTGAAACCACCCAAAAGCCCCGTGAGCAGAAAAGCCTGGACTGCCACCCTGCCCTTGAGTGACTCATGCCATCGCATTGAGACCGCGAGGGCGCCAATCAGCAGGCTGCCGAGCAGATTGGCCGTCAGCGTGGCTTCAATCCCGATGGGCATAAGGGCGCCACCGGGCTCGCCCAGCAATAGCTGCAGGCCATGGCGCAGGCCACTGCCCAACGCCCCCCCAAGCGCGACGAAAGGCAATAATCGCAAGGTGATGCCATTAGCCGACAAGTGCCCTCCCCCCCAGGAATCCGAGCGTGACACAGAACAGGCAGGCAAGCAGGGTGAGCACGAGATTGATGGCGGCAAGCCAGGGCCGGCCTTCAAGGCCCAGACGCAAAGTGTCCAGGCTCCAGGACGAGAGCGTGGTATAGCTGCCACAGAAGCCGACCCCGAATGCCAGCCAGAGTAGGCCATGTTCACTGCCTTGCAGCAGATCAAGCTGAATCAGGCCCGCCAGGACCCCGATCAGCAGACTGCCGCTCAGGTTGACACTCAGGGTCCCTACGGGAAAGTCGAACGAGGCCAGATGCTGAACCGCAAGCGTCTGCAGGTAGCGGCAAACGGCGCCGACGGCACCGCCGGTGACCAGCACCAGCCAGGCCACCACGATCAGGCCGCCGAGCTACCGTCGTCCATGCCGACGTTGTTCTTCTCGAGTACCCGGTCGGCACGGTAACTGGAGCGGACCAGCGGCCCGGAGACGACTTCGAGGAAGCCCTTGGCCAGGCCCCATTCCCGGTACTTGCGAAAATCCTCTGGCGGGACAAAGCGCTCCACCGGCAGGTGATTGACCGTGGGCTGGAGATACTGGCCGAAAGTGACGATATCCACCCCGATTTCGCGCAGATCGTCCATGGCCTGGTCGATTTCCTCTTCGGTCTCGCCCAGGCCCAGCATGAGACTGGTCTTGGTCAGGACAGACGGTCGATAGCGTTTGGCATGGGCCAGGACACGCAGGGTCTGATCGTAACCGGCACGCCGGTCACGCACGACATGGGTCAGGCGCTCCACCGTCTCCACATTCTGGGCAAAGACCTCGATACCCGAATCCACGACCGTTTCCACGTCCTCCAGGCGCCCCTGGAAATCCGGAGTCAGAGCTTCCACCGCGGTTTTGGGATTGACTCGCTTGATCTCTCGGACACAGTCGGCGTAATGCTGGGCACCGCCGTCATCCAGGTCATCCCGGTCCACGGAGGTCAGAACCACGTATTGGAGATCCATCAGCTGGACCGAACGGGCGGCATTCGCCGGTTCCTCCGGGTCCAGCCAGCCACGGGGATTGCCCGTATCCACGGAACAGAAGCGGCAGGCCCGAGTGCAGACATCGCCCATCAGCATGATGGTCGCGGTGCCATTGTTCCAGCACTCCCCCACATTGGGGCATTTGGACTCCTCGCAGACCGTGGCAAGGCGGTTTTCCTTAACATTCCGGCGGGTTTCCTGGTACTTCTCCCCGGCGGGAATGCGGGCCCGCAGCCAGCTCGGCTTGCGGCCACGCGGCTTGTCCTCGGTCTGGGGACGTGCCTTCATGCCGTCCTTGATCGCAGTAAAGCCCTGGGGCTTGCGCACCTTCTGGCCGCTGCGAACAATGGGGATACCCTTGAACTCGCTCATGCCGACTGCTCCACGGGTCGTCAGGCCGGGATGGCCTGTTGGATGAGTCAATTCCTGTTATTTTCTCATTTCAGGACCGCACTGGCTAGCGGCGTCCCCGCGTCAGTGCATTTCCATGCCCCCTTGGAGGTTATTTTGCTATTCCCGATCTTTCTGGTGCTTCTGGTTCTTCTGCTGTGGCTCCCCGGCTGGTGGGTCAACCGGGTGATGCGGCGGCATCATGAGCCGGACGACCGCTATCCGGGCACGGGGGCGGAGCTGATTCACCACCTGGCCGGCCGGCTGGGCCTGGAGGCCCTGCGGGTGGAGAGAACGGGCAGCGGTCAGGACCATTATGACCCCTCCTCGGCAACCATCCGCCTGTCCCCGGAAAACCATGACGGGCGCTCCCTGACTGCCATCACGGTGGCCGCCCATGAGCTGGGTCATGCCATTCAGCATGCCGATGGCATGAGGCTGTTCCGGTGGCGACAAAGGCTGGTCCGATTGGCCCAGCCGTTTCAACGGATCGGCGTGGGAATGATCATGATCGGTCCCTTTCTGGCTTTGCTGCTCCGGGCACCCGGGATCATGCTGATCATGGTCCTGGCCGGTCTGGCCTCCATGCTGGTGATGGCCCTCGTCCACCTGATCACCCTGCCGGTGGAGACCGATGCCAGCTTCGGTCGCGCTCTGCCCCTGCTGGAACGGGGGGACTATCTCCACGAGCAGGACCGGTCCAGCGCCCGCCAGATCCTGCAGGCGGCGGCCCTGACCTACCTGGCCCAGTCGCTTGCCACACTCATCAATCTGGGCCTCTGGTTGCGCATTCTGCGCCCCTAGGGCGCATGCCTGGCCTACTCAAGGGAACCGACTGTCATCGGACGGGCCTGATGTGTTAAGAGATAGTCAGGTACCGCAGAACTGGACATGCTCATGAAACGACCCGGCAGCCCCAAGGATCTGACACCGCCCAACGGTCATCCCAGTGATCTCGCCTACCCCAAACAGGGGCACCTGACCCCGGAATCGGCGGAACGCTATATACGCCACCCGGAAGAGAGAACCGAAATGCCGGCCGACGAAGATGAGGGTCCGGTCAGCGAAGGGCGCGGCGGCCTGGAGATGCTGTTCTATGGCGTCTTGCTGTTGGCGGTTGTTGCATTCCAGCTCCTGGGGCAGCTCGATACCGATGAAAACGGCCTGTTTGACGCCGCACGCGTTGTCACGGTCAGCGTGGACGACGAGATTCAGCAGGAACAATACACCCTGGAGGGTAACCGGGTAGCCAAACCGGACTGCGAGGAAGGCGAACCCTACATCGAGGCTCGGGTCAGCGATATCCGAGGCATTGCCTTGGGGCGGGTCGGGGTCAATGTTTCCAGCGATAATGGCGAGTGGCTGCTGAGCCCGGAAGGCCGGACCCTTGGTGGCGCCAGACTGGATGTTGAAGCCATAATCGGCTGCGAGGTGGACGAAACCGGAGAAGAATGATGCGACAGTGTAGCTGGATGCTTCTGCTGGCCCTGGCAGTGGGCCTGGCGGGCTGCGAGTTTGGCGTTTCCTGGGACTCCAGCGAAAAGCAGAACGCTCGCCACATTTTCCAGTCCCTGGCCGAAGCACGCCGGGCCGCCGGTCTGGCCAATGAATTGCCGCGCCACTGGGAGCCTGGCGGCGAGACAGTGGAACCGGTGCTGGAGGCACTGGACGATGCCCTGATGCATGCGACTCAGGTCCGGAACTCGGTACTGACCAAGGCCCATCCCCAACTGTCAGTCCGCTTCCGAACCGAGTACCGTCCAGCCCTCAGAGACCTTCGGGAGTATTTTCGCAGCGGTGAGATCGACAGCGAAACCGACCCACGCGAAACCCTTGGAGAGTTCACCGAGTGGTTTTACAGCAATCAGCATGAGTTTCGCTGGTGGCGCAATCACCGGCGGGATCTGGGCCTGGAATGAAACGTCGCCCCTAAGGGCGCCGTTACTCGACATCCTGAGCGGTTTGTCGAATCAGAAGTATTTCCCGAGCCGTGTGTGCCAATCGAAATATTTCCGACTGCCCTTGAACCAGGGGCAGACCCGCCCCGACAGGCGAACCAGTATGGCCTTGAGGTCGTTACTGTCCACCTTCGCCCGAGTCACCGCCACCCGCTCATCGATCACGGTGACGTAGTTGCGGCGGTAGAGCTCTTCACAGCCAAGCTTGCACATGGGCATGGCGATATTTTCGTAATCGAGGCGATCCTCGGTGGTACAGTGCCAGCGATCCTTGATGTGAGCGGCGATCAGGAACTGGGTGGGATACTTGTTGCCGCAAATGCCACATTCCTCGATCACCTTGCCCCGGAATAGCTGATCCCTAAGGAAGCCATCTTCCTTGCGCAGGCGTGCCCGGCCTTCCGTATCCAGGGGAGAGGTACGATCAATCTCCTGGACGATCTGCTTGTATTCGTCTTCACTGACGATGGGAAAGTAAACATGGCTTTCCAGTTCATAGCCGTAGACCACCGGCGCCGCCGCTTCCTCCAAGTGAACCTCAAAACCCGGCCAGTCATAATCGTCACCCAGATTCATGAGCCGATTGATGGTCTTGCGGGGAATGAACTGATCCTTGACCTCATCCACGAAGTAAATGCACTCGGGGACCTGTCCCTTGTCGTCCTCACCCCAAAGCTCTCGGGCCAGATCGGGATTCTTGACCAGATAGGTCACGATACCGGACAGAAAAACCATGTCATCGCGCATGAAGAGCACGACATCGCCCCGTTGCAGCTTCTCCCATTCGGCCTTCTGCTCACTCGCCCGGCCCGACTTGACCCCGCCAATGCGAGCCATGTCACCGGGGTAGATGGTAGCCAGCTCCTCAGCGATACCAGTCCCGCGAATGGAACTCAGCTCGGAGAGCACCACCGGCTCGAGCAGCGTCTTCTCCAGGTTCTCCCGGGACTCGGGATCGGCGGCCGCTTGCAAGGCGATCTTGGTCATGAGGAAAACCCCTGTTCTTGATCTTCTGGGCGGTAACGATTTTCAAGGACCGGGGCCACTGGTGCAGCTCCGGGTCGCCTATTATACGCACCGAGCCGTCCGACTCCACCGGGCGGGGTGCACTGATTGCTCCCTCCGCACCCGGAGCGATTGCATTTTTCCCACCTCACCCCCTTGTTCGGTTCATGCCGGAGGCGCAATTCTCCCCTCCCCCGGGCCAGACACCAAGCCCTGATCCGAACACAAGTTGCGGATCGCTTGCCGCTTCGCGTACCCATTGCACAGGGGCTACACTACGCCCGTTGCGCCTCGCCAGGTGCGGATGGATCAATCAGCGATTCCCAGGAGGACAAATGACCGCCCCCACTACCTCACCATTCTTTCACAAGCCCTGCCGTCAACTGGCCACCGGATTGGTGCTACTGGCATCCATTGGGCTAACTGCCTGTGGCACCACACCCACAGAAACAGGCCAGACAGCCCAAGGCCCTGAGCGTCCCGCCACGGGGCCAGGAAGCGGCTTCTGGCAGGCCCTGGCGCCTCATTGCGGGCAAGCCTTTCGGGGTGAATTGGTCGCCTCACGTCCGGGCGACGATGGCTTCCGTGAGCGGGATGTGGTGGTGGAACTGCGCCATTGCGAAGATTCGCGCATGCTGATGCCCCTGCATGTGGGTGACGACCGCTCCCGGACCTGGGTCCTGGAGCGCCACCCCTGGGGTGTCACCCTCAAGCATCAGCATCGCGACCAGGACGGCTCTGTGCAGGATACCCACTACTATGGCGGCCTGGCCCGCCCACCGGCGGACGGTAACCAGCTGAAATTCCCCGTGGACGATGAAACACTGGCCATGCTGCCAGGCAGCGTGGGTGGGGTCTGGACCATGGAGGTCGAGGATGGCCGACTCTACTATCAGGTCCGCCGCAAAGGCAGCGACGAGGTATTCCGTCTCGCCTTCGATCTCAGCGAAGCGATAGACAATCCACCCGAGCCCTGGGGGTGGGAACACATTCGCTAGCCGAATTCATACTGACAGGAGCAAGGAAAGCCTCGCACCTACCCGCCTGTGGGAGCGGCGTCCGCCGCGAAAAAGGCTGTGACCAGCCCCCTGTCGCGGCTGGAATGCCGCTCCCACAGCAGCGTTGAGCTCGAAGCTCATAGCCTCCTAAGACCCGGTCGCCGCCCCGATATCATAGTAGGTCGGTGCACCCGGCCCCACCGGCATGCCCAGCAGGAAGACCCAGACAAAGAACAGGGTGATCCAGCTGATCAGGAAGAAGATGCTGAAGGGAAGCATCATGGCAATGATGGTACCGATACCCGTGTTGCGGTCGTACTTGACCATGAAGGCCATGATCAGGCCAAAGTAACTCATCATCGGCGTGATGATATTGGTGGTGGAATCACCAATCCGGTAAGCCGCCTGAATCACCTCGGGACTGTAGCCGATCAGCATCAGCATGGGCACGAAGATGGGGGCGGTAACCGCCCATTGAGCCGAGGCACTCCCCAGGCTCAGGTTGACCATGCCGCACATCAGGATAAAGAACAGGAATACCAGCGGCCCGGTCAGACCAATATTCTGCAGGCCGTTGGCCCCCATCACCGCGAGGATCCGCCCGAGGTTGGTCTCACCGAAGATGGACACAAACTGAGCCGCGAAAAACACCAGAACGATATACAGGCCCAGGGTACTCATGGCACTGGCCATGGCATTGACCACATCCTGGTCATTGCGCATCTGCCCCGTTACCACACCGAAGACCACACCCGGCACCAGGAAAAAAGCGAAAATCAGGGCAACAATGCCGTTGAGGAAGGGTGAATGGGCCACCTCCCCGGTCTCGGGATGCCGCAAAACACCCCACTCGGGCACCACCGAGAGGGCAAACAGGCCCAGCATGCCCAGAGCTGCAATGCCGGCCCACTTCATGCCCCGGCGCTCTTCAGGAGTAATCGGATCCAGACTGGTTTCGTCGCTGAGATCCTCCGAGGCATTGGAGGGATCGTATTCACCCAGTTTGGGCTCCACGATCTTCACCGTCACAAAGGTCCCGACCGCGGTGATCACGAACGTGGAGATGATCATGAAGAAATAGTTGGCAGTGGCATCCACC
The DNA here is from genome assembly GCF_007134575.1 of Natronospira sp. Lineage (NCBI taxonomy): Bacteria > Pseudomonadati > Pseudomonadota > Gammaproteobacteria > Natronospirales > Natronospiraceae > Natronospira > Natronospira sp. Next base: position 1,487 of record NZ_SLKM01000217.1, on the reverse strand, counting down.
CGATAGCTCTCATCGATGAGCTGCGCGGCTTCCTGGGTAATGCCGGCCAGCAAGGGGTCGATGGTGCCCAGCAATAGATTGGCACTGTAACCCCCGGACACACCGGCAAAAGCCGCCGCCATGCCTGCCAATGGGTGACGACCCAGACCGAGAAAGATAAGCCCGGCCAGAGGAATGAGCACCACATAGCCCATTTCCGAGGCGGTATTGGAGATTATCCCGGAGAACACCAGTGCGGCGACAATCAACTTTGGCGGCGCCTTCATGACAATGGAACGGATCACCGCGCTCAGGAGACCGGACTTGTCCGCCACCCCCACCCCGAGCAAGGCCACCAGCACCACACCCAGAGGGGCAAAGCCAACGAAATTCGAGACCAGGTTCTCCACCAGCCAGCGCAGACCATCTCCATTGAGGAGACTGTTGGCCTGGATCTCACCAACGGCGCCAGGCCGCGGATCCTCCACCGACAGGTCAAAAAAGCCCACCACACCACTGATCAGGATCATCAATACGCAGAGAATCGCGAACAATGTCACCGGATGAGGGAGGAGATTCCCCAGCCACTCGACCGTGTCGAGAAAGCGGGTGAACCAGCCGCGATCTTCCATTCGGGGTTTCTGCGGACTTGTCTGGGTGTTGGGGCCTTGCTCACTCATGGAAATCTTACCCTGTTGCAAATGAGGCCATGAGACCCGAACAGTGCGGGTCGAGTCGTGGATTCAAAGGCGGGATGCTACCGGGGGTGGCAAGGCGCGGCAAGCAGTAGCCGACGGTCGTCCACCGCCGCGACCACCGGCGGGAGGGCCTCAGTGGGGTGCATTGCCTCGCCGGCCTGATAGAATCAGTGGAGAGTGCACGACAAATACTGAATGGCGGCTGATCGCCGGGAATCACAAAAGGAGAAGCTCATGTCCGACTGGCGCAAGGATCTCAAGAGGGTGATCGAAGAGGAGATGCAGTCACCTCCGCAAATGTCTCACGCCTCCGTGGAACACGCCAGGCGGCAGATATCGAACTTCATCAGCCGGACGGCCATTCCCGCATTGGAGGCCCTGAAGGAGGAGCTGGAGCAATATGACCGACGCTGCGAGATCGAGCGGCGTGACTATCAGGTTGCTCTGACGGTATTTCACGCCGACGAGGAAGAGTTTTCCTATGTGGTGCGGGGCCGCGCCTACCACCGCATGTTTTTCGCTTTCCCGGAATTGGGTGATCCGGGCAAGGAAAGTCACATCGTGCGCGCCGAAGTGAGCCTCGGCCGCGACAGCAGCCATGGCGCCCATACGTCCGAGATTACCCGGGAAACCATCATCCGGGATTTCATCCGCGAATACGCCCGCTGGCTGGGCAAGCGCGAAGTCCAGTAAGGCATTCCTAAATGGCGTATGCCCGAGCCCTTAGACCCAGGCATACGCCTTCCTGGTGGTCTGGTTCTGGGGCCAGCCCCGGTTCCAGGGAGCCTCTGATCAATCCATTAATGGATT
>NZ_SLKM01000253.1:0-10041 GCF_007134575.1 Natronospira sp. | reverse complement strand
GACTATCCTGAAGACTTGCGAGAGGTGCCACGATGAGGGCCATGTTCCGTGACCTGGGCGAGGCACTGCGGGAGTTTGTGGAAACCCTGGGTGCCATGACCCGCTTTCTGGGCCGGTTGCTCTGGGAAACCCCGGCCGCACTGATGCGATTTGGCCTGGTCTGGTACCAATTGCACCGGATTGGCGCCCACTCTCTGCTCATCATCGGCATTTCAGCGGTATTCGTGGGCATGGTGCTGGCCCTGCAGGGCTACCACATACTCAATCAGTTTGGGGCCACGGAGTCCCTGGGTGTGATGGTCGCCATGACTCTGGTTCGGGAGCTGGGGCCGGTGTTGACCGCAGTACTATTCGCCGGTCGAGCGGGGACATCCCTGGCTTCCGAGATTGGACTCATGCGGGCAACCGACCAATTGTCAGGCATGGAAATGATGGCCGTTGACCCGGTCAAACGGGTCATCATGCCCCGCTTTCTGGCGGGTGTGATTGCGGTGCCATTGCTGGCGGCCATCTTCAGTGCACTGGGCATCTTTGGCGGCTATGTCGTGGGTGTGGGTCTACTGGGTGTGGATGCCGGGCCTTTCTGGTCTCAGATGAACGCGGCGGTTGATGTCCGGACAGATGTCATGAGTGGCGTCTGGAAAAGCATAGCATTCGGGATAACGGCCAGCCTGGTGGCCGTCTACGAGGGCTACAATGCCCCGCCCACTGCTGAGGGTGTCAGTCGCGCCACCACACGGGCAATCGTCATCACTGCAGTCGCGGTGCTGGCTATTAACCTATTGATTACTGCCATTATCGTCGGTGAGGGTTGAGGCATGCGTCACAACAAGGCAATGGATTTTGGTACCGGCCTGTTTGTCCTCTTGGGGATTCTGGCCATCTTCTTTCTGGTAACCCAGACCACCGGAATGCGTACTCTGGGAACAGAGGACAGCTTTGAAGTCAGCGCCCGCTTTGACGATATCGGTGGCCTGCGGGTCAGGGCACCGGTCACCATGGCGGGGGTGCGGCTCGGCAGGGTCAGTGATATCCGTTTTGATGACGATCGTCTGGATGCGGTAGTGACCCTTCGCATCAGTGCCCGTCACGATAATCTACCGGCGGATAGCATCGCCTCCATTCGGACTTCGGGCTTGCTGGGTGAGCAATTCGTTGCCCTGGACCCGGGGGGGGATCCAGATGCTTTAACCGAGGGCGATCAGATCATTCATACCCAATCAGCCATTGTGCTTGAACGTATTATTGGCCAATTCCTGACCATGCAGGGAGATTAAGTTATGCAGAGCAGAATCATTCAGGTCTTGACGACTGCCATGGCCGCGGCCGTTTTAGCCCTTCCCGCGTCATCCCTGGCTGAGGAGGACTCTCTCCCGGACCCGGCAGTCATGGTGGAGGAAACCGCTCACGAAATCCTGCGTGAGCTGAGAGAGCGTCAGGACGAGATGCAGGATGATCCGAGCGCAGCTTATCAGTTTGTAGAAGATCTGCTGCTGCCGGTCTTTGATCTGCCCTATGCCACTCGCCTGGTGCTCGGCCGACATGGTCGTGATGCGAGCCCTCAACAGCGCCGTGATTTTGGCGAAGCCTTCTATCGCTTCCTGGTGCGCAGCTATTCAGACGCATTGGTGGATCAGGACCTGTCCGAAATCGAGATCGAAGTCCGGCCGACCCGGGGTGAGCCAGACCCCTCGCGGACTCGAGTCCGTACCGAGGTGGTGCGCGATGACGCTTCCAATATTCCCGTGGATTTCGCTCTCCGCTACACCGATGACGGCTGGAAAGTCTTTGATGTGACGATCGAGGGTGTTTCCTACGTGACCAACTACCGTAATTCCTTTGACAGTGAGATTCGTCAGCGGGGTATCGATGCGGTCATTGAGCGCCTTCGGGACCGGACCCGTCGTAAGGAACAGGAGATGGAGGAATCTATTGAGCAGGACAATGGCTGACCAGTCGCCATCCAGCCTGGATCTGGAGAAGGCCGGCCGGGGCCGTTACCGACTGAGTGGCGAACTGGTATTCGGCACCGCCGAACAGGCTCTGACCCTGTCCCAGTCTCTGGATTTTGCCACGACCGTGGAACTGGATCTTTCCGGAGTGAAGCGCGTCGACAGTGCGGGCCTGGCCGTCATGGTGGAATGGTGGCGCCGTTGTCAGGCGGCCGGAGGCCAGCTGAAGCTGGGGGAAATCCCCGAGCAGCTCAAGGCCTTGATTCGGATCAGCCAGCTCGACTCGGTGTTTGGCGATCTTGGTGGCTAGCAGGCGCCTGGCTGCCGCAGGCGCTTACCAGTCCCAGTCATCGTCATCTTCCCAGTCGTCTTCCCAGTCCTCGGGCGGTGGATCACCGTCGTAGATGAGATGGCGGCGCCGCTGAAGATAGGCTTCACGCATGGTGACATAGGGGTCGAATTCCTCTTCCAGGAAACGGTCTGCATCCAGCAGCCCGGCCCGGACGTCAACAGCGCGAATGAGATAGAGGCCGTAGCGCTCGGGCAGGGGAATGGTCTGATAGGTGGGGTCAACATAGCTATCCACCGCCATACCCGTGGTGTCCCTCACCGTGGAGGGGCCAAGCCCCGGCAGGACCAGATAGGGGCCGGCGCCGGCACCCCAGACGCCCAGAGTCTGGCCGAAGTCCTCGTTGGCCGCTTCAAGGCCCACATGGGTGGCAGGATCAAACAGACCACCAATGCCAATGGTTGTGTTGATCAGGAATCTGCCGGTGCCGCTGAATGCCTCGCCACCCTTGCCCTGGAGGCCGCTGTTAAGGATCACCACGGGCTGGCGCAGATTACTGAGAAAATTGCCGATGCCGCTTCGTACCGGCCGCGGCACATTGTCCCGGTAGGCGACGGCGACCGGCCGCAAAGCCGCGCGATCGATGGCGTCGTTGAAGGCATAGACCTTGCGGTTGAAGCCTTCCCAGGGGTCTCGCGGATCCCGATCCTCGGCGGGAACGCTGGCGCAGGCACCCACAAGTGATGCGATCAGGAGCGCGGCGAGAAAACGCAGGCTGGATCGATGCATGGCAAACGAATTCCTTGGAATTTTGCGCATCTTAACAGGCCCGGTGGCCTGGAGGAATCATGGCGATTTCGCTGCGAGTAATCTGAGAGGGAGATGAGAACGGACGGCCATGGGGAAGCCGCTCTGCTGACTGCAAGCAACCAAAGGAGTCACAATGAGAGCATTCACATCAAGCCTGGTATTGCTGCTGTTGAGCTTGTCCCTGCTGGCAAGCGACCGGGCCCTGGCTGGTTCAGAGCTTGACTGGTACCTGCCCTGGGCGAGCGAATACGATGACAGCATCCCTACGCCCGAAGATGTTCTTGGCTTTCAGCCAGGGGAGTGGCATGCCAGCCACGACCAGCTCATTCGTTATTTCGAGCATCTGGCTGCTGCCTCTGATCGGGTGACCATGGTGGAGAAAGAGCGCACCTATGAGCAGCGACCCATGCTGGTAGTGCGGATAAGCTCCAGCAGCAACCAGGACAACCTTGAGGAAATTCGCGATGCACGGCTTCAGGCCCTGCAGCCAGGCAGCGGCGAGGACCTGACCGAGCACCCGGTGGTTAACTGGTTTGGTTACAGCATTCACGGTGACGAGGCCAGTGGCGCTAATGCCTCCATGGTGGTGGCCTGGCATCTGGCGGCTGCTCAAGACGAGCGTACTCGCGAGATTCTCGACAACACCATTATCCTTATTGAGCCGGCCATGAACCCGGATGGGGTTCAGCGCTTTGCCACTTGGGTCAATATGCACCGGGGCCAGACGCTGGTAGCGGATCCACAGAATCGCGAGCATCGGCAGGTTTGGCCACGGGCCAGAACCAACCACTATTGGTTCGACCTCAATCGTGATTGGCTGCCGGTCCAGCATCCCGAGTCCCGGGCGCGAGTCGCCGGCTTCCAGGCCTGGAAGCCCAACGTGGTTGGCGACTGGCATGAAATGGGGCGTAACAGCACCTATTTTTTCCAGCCGGGTGATCCCGACCGGGATAACCCCCGGACGCCGGACCGGAATTTTGAGCTGACCGGCAAGATTGCCGAATTCCATGCCGATATCCTGGATCAATACGGCGTGCCTTATTTCACACGGGAAGTATTCGACGACTACTACTACGGCAAAGGCTCGACCTTTCCCGATATCCAGGGTGCCATTGGCATTCTCTATGAGCAGGCCAGTGCCAGGGGCCATCTGCGGGAGACCATCCACGGTGAGCGCAGCTTCACCGAGGCGGTTCGTAACCAGGTCCTGACCTCATTCTCGACGCTGGAGGCCAGTCACGAATTGCGTGATGAACTGCTGGGATTCCAGCAGCAGTTCTTTGAAGACGCCATGGATGAGGCCCGCCAGGATCGCCGCAAGGCTTTTGTCTTTGGTGACCCCGCGGATCGTGGCCGGACAGTCGAGCTGGTGGAAATCCTCCTGCGCCAGGATGTGGAAGTCAGCCCTCTGGGTGAGTCGATTGAGGTAGACGGCCATCAATTTCGACCGGGCGAGGCCTGGGTAGTGCCCCTGGAGCAGCCCCAGTACCGCTTTATCCTGGCGATGATGGAGCGGCAGCTGAGCTTCCCGGACACGCGCTTCTATGATGTTTCCACCTGGACCTTGCCGCTGGCATTCAATATGCCGACGGCGGAGCTGTCGGCGCGGCAGTTGCGCCGTCTGGATGCCGGTCAGGCCCTGGACGATGTGCCAGGGCTCGGAGGCAGTCTGGCCCTGGATGTGGACCGCCCGGTAGCCTGGGCCTTCGACTGGGCGCCCTATTATGCACCGCGCATGGCCCAGAGGCTGTTGGAGGCCGGGGTTCGCCTTCGGGTTGCCACCAATGAGTTCGAAGCCTCTGTGGGGGGTGGCGAGAGCCGAGAGTTCGCCCGAGGCACCATTCTCATCCCCGCGGGGCTTCAGGACGAGGCCAGCCATGAAGAGATCGAGTCCATTCTGCGCCGGTATGCGCGGCGAGATGGTGTGGATGTGACGGCGCTGGATAGTGGTCTGAGCCGTGGCGGGATTGACCTGGGAAGTCCCAGCTTCCGTCCGGTCGAACCCGTACGCCCTGCGATTCTCGTGGATGACGGCGTTCACATGCAGGAAGCCGGGGAGATCTGGCACCTGCTGGACCATCGTTATGGGGTCCCGGTGACTCTGTTGAATCATGGCGAGTTGGGTCGGGCCGACCTGGATCGCTATACCCATTTGTTCATGGTTAATGGCCAGTGGCAGCAGCAACTGGACGAAAGGGCCGAGGAGGCCCTGCACGAATGGGTCCACGAGGGCGGCACCCTGGTGGCACAGAAAAACGCCCTCCAGTGGGTTTCGGATAGCGGACTCTACGAGCTCGACTTTCGCGACCGCCCGCAGGGCGAGGAAGACCGCTTGCCCTACGGGGATTTTAGCGGTGATATCGCCGCCCAGGTGATTGGCGGTTCCATTTTCGAAACCCACCTGGATCTGAGCCATCCCCTGGCATACGGCTACACTCGGGAGAAGCTGCCCGTATTCCGCAACAGCACGCGTTACCTGGAGCCTGGCGATAATCCCTACAACCAGGTAGCGCGCTACAGTGAGGAACCTCTGCTGAGCGGCTACGTTTCAGAAGAAAACCTGGCCACCATGGGCGGCAGCCTGTCGGTGAAGGCCGATCGAGTGGGGAGTGGCACGGTGGTGCTGTTTGTCGACAATCCCAGCTTCCGGGCTTTCTGGTTCGGGACCAATCGTTTGCTGATCAACAGCCTCTACTTCAGCGGCGCCATTGCCCATACTCGCCGTCCCTGACACTCCTTGAACGGCACAAGAAATCCCCCTTCCCTTGTGACAGGGAAGGGGGATTTTCTTTTTGCTGCCAGCCGGACTCGATCAGTACAGCTACCGTGGCGGTGTGCCTCGCTGTGCCCTTTGGGCGGAGGAGGGCAGGTTTCGCCATTCCATATGCAGCTGATCCATGCGATCCATGTAGCGATTGCGCCGTGAGTCGTCCAGGGCGGGATGGCTCAGGGCCATGCGCATCTGGGTCAGGGCATGGTAGAGGTCGCCATGCTTGTGGAAATAACCGGCCATGTGGAAATGAGACCCCGGAATATCACCCAGGTTGTTACTGGCCTCGGCCATCATTCGGAAATGCCGGGGCTGAGCTCCCGGGCGCCGGGTCAGTCGCTGCAGAAGCGCCAGGGCTTCCTCGGGTTTATCCATCTGAAGCAGGGTGCGAGCGTGGCTCTCCATCAGGACTTCATTATCAGGAAAGAGTTCGGCTGCCCGTTGGAGGAGGGCAAGGGCCTCATCCATCTTGCCCTGGCCCAGGAGGTTTTCAGCATGACCCACATGGTAGGCGATGATGTCAGGCGAGCTCTGGCGGAGTTGATCAAAGACACGGGCTGCTTGTTCATGACGGCCCCGAAACTGGTCTTCCAGTGCCTGCCTGTAGCGTTGCAGGTCCATGGTGAAGCTGGGGCTGGCAGGTGATCGCGCCGGAGTCAGCTGGACCGGGTCACGCCCCGAGCTGACCGCAACGCGGGCGTTGATTCGCTCCCGGGCAAGGTAGAAACGGCGACCTGACTCGTATTCTCCTTCGCTTAGCCGACGTGCCCGATTTCGGGCCTCGGTGATGCGATGAGTGGTGAGGGGGTGGGTGCGCAGGTATTCAGGAACGGCCTGACCTGCGCCGTACTGATGGCGACGCTGAAGCTTCTCGAAGAAGCGGGCCATGCCCTCCGGGTCAAAGCCGGCATCGGCCATCATCTGGATCCCCACCCGGTCGGCTTCATATTCATGGGCGCGGGTGTAGTTGATCTGCCGCTGCAGCTGGAGAGCCTGAGCCGACAACATGGTGGCCATCGCGGCATCGGAGTCGCCGGTATTGGCGGCGATCAGGATGGCGCCCAGCATGGCTCCGAGAGTGGCCAGGCCGCTACCCTGCATGGCGTCGATCTGCCGGGCAATATGGCGCTGGGTGACGTGGGCAATCTCATGGGCCACCACGCCAGCCAGCTCCGCCTCGGTATCGGCGGCCAGGATCAGGCCCGCATTCAGGCCGATATAGCCGCCGGGCAGGGCGAAGGCATTGATTTCGGCACTGCGCATGACGAAAAAGTGAAACTGATCGCCGGGACGTGAGCTGTGGGCGGCAATGTGCTGGCCCAGGTCCCGAACGTACTCCTCGATATCCGGGTCTTCCAGCAGTACGCTGGCCTCCCGCATCCGCCGGACCACTTCCTTGCCGATCTGGTCCTGTTCCCGGGGCGAGAAAACCGTGCTGCTGGCATCCCCCAGGTCCGGGAGCTTGCTGATGTCAAAGGCCTGACCATGGGCGGGTGCCGGCGACAGGTTGAGCGCGGCGGCCAGGACCAGACTGCACAGCTTGGCGACTATCAGGCGCATTCCAGAAACGAGCCTCCCGGAGACGGTGGGTATTCTATCTTGGGACAAGATAACAGGCTTGGCGTTTCACTCAAGTCTGGTGGGCACCGTGAAAAAACCATCCATAACGGCTTGGGCCGGCATTTTATTCAACCCCGCGGGGTGACCCTCGCCGGATGTCAGGTTCCGGCCTGGCGGGCGAAAAAAAACGCCCCGTTGGTGGGGCGTTTTTCCTGAATCGACCTTAGGGTTGTCAGAACCGGTAGCGATACTGTGCGGACAGTATATTGGCAGCCGCCTCGTAGCTCCCGACGATGCGGTCGCCCTGGCCGCCCGTGCGGTCGAAGGGGGTATCGTCACCCAGCATCACATGAACGTAGGCGAAATCCCATTCACTGGATTCAGACGTCTGCCATGTAGCGCCAAGGGCAAGCCAGGTACGATCGTTATCGGGCGTCCGCGGCGGCCGGTTGAACCGGTCGCGTGCCGCTGACTCGTCGTAGGCAATGCCGGCACGGAAGGTCCAGGCATCACTCCTGCGATAGTCCAGGCCGATGGAATAGCGATCCTGGCTCTGGAAGTTGATCGGCTCGACGGAATCGGGCTGGTTGGGATTGTCGAATTCGACCCGCAGCTCATCGAAGCTTTGCCAGCCCATCCGCGTGTAGTCACCAAACAGAGTGATCTGATCAGAGACCTGATGGGCAATGCTCAAGGACAGGGCATCGGGGCTCTCGAATTCAGACGTGATGCGGTCGTCGATGAACAGACCCTGCGTGCTGAAGAGTGTCGGCACGTCACTGAATCGGGCTTTCCCGCTCAGGTCGTGGTCTACCGAGCTTCGGTAGTTCACACCCAGGCGGGTCTCTCCCCAATCGAACAGGGCGCCAGCAGTAAAACCGTAGCCCATGCCGTCGCCCGACAGCTCTACGCGGCCATCCGCCGACTGGGGGCTGAGCCCCTGAGCGCTACAGGTGGTGGGGTCCACCTGAGCGAAGCAGATGGCGCCGAAATCAAGCGCATTACTGAGTGTGGAAATCTCCATGTAATGAATGTTGAGGCCAAGGCCGAGGGAAACCACATCATTGACCTTGTAGGCGATTGAGGGCGCAAGGTTAATGATGCCCAGATCCGACTCAAGGGCCTGATAGCGAAAGATGGAGTCTGAGTCGTACTTAGTCCGTGATCCAAAAGGTACGCTTAGTCCCACGCCGAAGTGCAGCTGATCATTGATCTGCTGGTGGTAATAGGCATTCGGGATGAACGAGAGCTGGCCGATCCGGCCGCCTTCGCCGCCGGAGAGCGGCTGGCCGATGGCATCGGTCGCCGAGTCCTTGGTGAAGTCCATGCGCACATCGTTGCCATGCAGGCTGATGACGAATTCCCGGCCCTCGAGGCGGGTCATGCCGGCCGGGTTGAAGAAGATGGTAGAGGCGTCCTCGGCCAGCGCAGCGCCGCCGGCGAAGGCATGGCCCGCGCCGCGTGCGCCCTGATGGGAGACAGCGAATCCGGCGGCCGAGGCCGCGATTGGGATAGCCGCGGTCGCACCCACCACCAGGACGGCCGTGCAGCAACGCAGGATACTGTGGCTCATTGCTTATTCCCCTCGAAATTTGTTTGTGAACAAACGGCTGTTTGGGCGTCTTCCGGCTGATTCAAGCACAGGGTCACGGAAGAAGCAAGGTGCTCGTTGAGGAGGGCCTGATGCGGTAGAGGGCGGCTTTACGGGGCCCCTGGCATTATGGGCCCTTTACAACCTCCGGATGAGGGGCGATGATTTGCCCCTATCCATCAGGCAGTCTGGACCGGCACATGAATGTCATTAGGGACTGGTTTTACAAGCATTTTTCCGATCCCCAGGTGGTGATTCTGGTCGGCCTGCTGGTGGCGGGCTTCCTGGGCATCGTCTTTGCCGGCCAATATCTGGCCCCGGTGATCGCCAGCGTCATCATCGCCTACCTGCTGGAAGGGGTCATCCAGCCCATGCAGCGGATGGGGATTCCCCGCCTGCTCGCGGTTTCGCTGGTCTTCACTCTTTTCTTTGTGGTTCTACTGTTGCTGATTTTCAGCCTCTTTCCGATCCTGGTCCGCCAGGCGGGGCAGTTGCTGGATCTGGCCCCGGCCATGTTCGCGGAGGGGCAGCGACTGCTGATGACCCTGCCCGAGCGGTATCCGACGCTGTTCAGCGAGACCCAGGTCGAGCGCTTTCTGGAGCAGATCCAGTCGGAAGCCGGGGGATTCACCGATACCGCCCTGCAACAGACGGTGTCTTCGGTCGTCGGCGTCGTGACCCTGTTGGTCTATATGGTCCTCATGCCATTGCTGGTGTTCTTCTTTCTCAAGGACAAGGAATCCATTCTGGACTGGGCCCGGAGCCACTTGCCGCGCCAACGTGGCCTGGCCGCGCGCGTCTGGGAGGAGGTGGATTCCCAGCTGGGCAATTTCATCCGCGGCAAGTTCTGGGAGATCCTGATTGTCTGGGTGGTGACCTACATCACCTTCATGTTCATGGGCCTTAATTTCGCCATGCTGCTGGGCTTCCTGGTGGGGATTTCGGTGCTGATCCCCTATATCGGGGCGGCGGTGATGACGGTGCCGGTGGCTCTGGTGGCCTATTTCCAGTTTGGCTGGAGCGCCGAACTGGCATGGATCCTGGTGGCATATGGGATTATCCAGATGCT
>NZ_SLKM01000208.1:0-2501 GCF_007134575.1 Natronospira sp. | reverse complement strand
GCTTCCGCGCCCACTCCATGTTCGACCCCCAGCTTTACCGCGATCAGGAAGAAGTGGCGCAATGGAAAGAACGCGATCCCATCGATCGCCTGGCCAACTGGATGCAGCAGGCCGGCCTGCTTGACGAAGAACAGCAGGCCAGTCTGGACCGGGAAGTCACGGAAGAAGTCGAGGCCGCAGTTCGCTTTGCGGAAGACTCCGAATGGGAAGCGGTCACTGACCTGCATGAACATGTGATGGCGCCCGCCCCGGCCAGCCTTGAACCACCCCCCGAGGCCGAAAAAGGCGAAACGGAAATGAGCCTGCGTGAAGCCTTCGCCCGCGGGCTTGAGGAGGCACTCAGCCACGACAAGCGTGTCTTCATCATGGGCGAGGACATCGGCCGCTATGGCGGTTGTTATGCCGTTACGCGCGGCATGCTGGAGCACTTCGGCCCGGAACGGGTACGCGACACACCCCTGTCCGAGAACGCCTTTACCGGTGCGGGCATTGGTGCAGCACTTGGCGGCATGCGCCCGATCGTGGAGATCATGACGGTCAACTTCAGCCTGCTGGCGATGGATCAGATCGTGAACACGGCGGCCACCCTGCTGCACATGTCCGGTGGCCAGTTTCCGGTACCGCTGGTAATCCGCATGGCCACCGGTGCCGGTCGCCAAGTGGCGGCCCAGCACTCCCACAGCCTGGAAAACTGGTATGCCCATGTGCCCGGCATCCGGGTGCTCTACCCGGCCACCGTGGAGGATGCCCGCTACATGCTGTGGTCGGCTCTGCAGGACCCCAACCCGGTGCTGATCTTCGAGCATGTGATGCTGTACAACCACAGCGCCGAACTCACCCCGCAGCCGGATGGCGTGGACATCGACAAGGCGGTGATCCGGCGACCCGGTCGTGACATTTCCCTGATCACCTGGGGCGGCTGCCTGTACAAGAGCCTGGAAGCCGCCGAGTTGCTGGCCAGGGACGGGATCGAGGCGGAGGTGATTGATCTCCGGGTCCTGCGCCCGCTGGATCGCGACACCCTGATCGAATCCGTCAGCCGCACCCGGCGTGCCGTAGTGGTGGACGAAGGCTGGCTGACCGGCAGTCTGGCCGGCGAGATTCTGGCCATCCTTTCTGAACAGGCCTTCTGGGAGCTGGACGCGCCACTCGCCCGGGTCTGCAGCGAGGAAGTGCCCATACCCTACCCCCGTCACCTGGAAGAATCGGCCCTGCCCCAGGTGGACAAGATCGTCGCCACCGCCCGCCGGATCCTGGGGGAACAGGCATGAGCGATTTTCGCATGCCCTCCATGGGCGCGGACATGGAATCCGGCAAGCTGGTGCGCTGGAAGATCCGGCCCGGAGACCGGGTCAAGCGTGGCCAGGTGGTGGCAGCGGTGGAAACCGCCAAGGCGGTGCTGGATATCGAGATCTTCGAGGACGGCACGGTACGCGAACTGCTGGTGGAGGAAGGCAGCGAAGTGCCGGTGGGCGAGGTGCTGGCACGGATCGACGGGGACGAGCAGGCGGCCAGCAAGACAGCCGAAGCCGCCACCGCGCCCCTGCCCCGCAAGGCTGCCCCGGAAAGGCCCAGTCCGGATGACAGCCAGCCGCCCCGAAAACCCGCCCAGCCGACCAGACACGGCCCCGGCCATGAGCCACGGCCCACCGCTTCACCCGCCGCCCGGCGTCAGGCTCGACTGCGGGACCTGGATTTGAGCCGGCTCCGAGGCAGTGGCCCGGATGGGGCCATCCTGCTGCGCGACCTGGACCAAACCGACGACAGGACTTTCGCCGAGCCATCACGGGGCTTTGAGCCGGAAGCCATGCGGAGCGCCATTGCCGCCACCATGAGCCGGGCCAAGCGGGAGATCCCCCATTTCTATCTCAGCCAGCAAGTGGACCTGAACGCCGCCGAACAATGGCTGGAGAACTGGAACCATGACCGCCCCCCGGCCGAGCGGCTGTTGATGGCGGGCCTGTTCATCCGCGCCACCGCCCTGGCCCTGGCCCGTTTCGGTGAACTGAATGGTCACTACGGGCCGGATGGCTTCCGGCCATCCAGTGACATCCACCTGGGCCTGGCCATCCACCTGCGCGGGGGCGGGCTGGTGGCCCCCGCCATTCTCCACGCCGACCGCCTGAGCCTTGGCGAGATCACCGCCGCCATGCAGGACCTGGTGCAGCGGGCCCGGCGCGGCGGTCTGCGCGGCTCCGAGTTCAATCAGGGCACGGCCACCGTGACCAGTCTGGGAGAGCGTGGTGTGGACCGGGTCATCGGCGTGATTCAGCCGCCCCAGGTGGCCATGATCGGCTTCGGCCGGCCACGCCCCCGCCCCGTCGCCATCGACGACGCCCTGGCCGTGCACGCCACGGTGGACATCAGTCTGGCGGCGGATCACCGGGTCTGTGACGGTCATGTGGGGGCCCGCTTTCTCAACGACATCGACCAGCGGCTGCAGCACCCGGAGGGATTGTGAACAGAGACGCACTCAGACAGGCCATTCTCGAAGAACTCTC
>NZ_SLKM01000055.1:0-29553 GCF_007134575.1 Natronospira sp. | reverse complement strand
TGTGAGCGACAGGATGTCGCGTGCAGAGCCCCCAGGGATGGCTTCACGGCGTCCTTGCAAACGTCTGCCGGCACCAAGGCCGGAACGACCCCCGTCACCGGCATCGAAGGGCACCACATCAATCGGAGCCGGCCTCACCAAGCCGCCGCATTCAAATAGAAACCTACCCGGACGCCCCCCGGTCCGGACCGGATCGACGTCGGCGCCGGGGTCGGCGGCCGGGGCCTCGGCGGGCGGCGCGGGGGAGACGGTCACCGGTTTCCTTGGCGACCCAGCGCAGAATCTGACGTACTCGCGGAGAGCTCAGCTCCCAGGCCTCCTCCATATCCACCCAGCGATACTCCGCATGCTCCGGTCGTCCCAGCTCCGGGACCACCGGCAAGTGGACATTCTCGGTATCAGTGCGGGCCAGATAGTAGCGGGCGATCTTGCCCCGATTGTAGGGCCCCGTTTCACGGTATACCTCGCCCCAGTCAAAGCGCAGCTCCGTGATCGTCGTCTCTTCCGCGACCTCCCGCAAGGCCGCCTCCATGGGCGTCTCACCCTCTTCCACCTTGCCCTTGGGAAAATCCCAATGATTCCAGGCCCGCAGCAGGAGATAGCGGCGCCCCTTCCCGGTCTCCCGGATGATTACGATGCCTGCGGAAAGTGGGTCGCCGTGTGTCGTCATATGCACAGTATAGCGCTGATCGCCGATTGCTTATCGGTGATGCTTCTATTCCTCTCGCAAGACCAGCAGGGCAGAGCGGGTCACGACCCGTCGGCTGGCGACCCAGCCGGCCACCGCCAGCAACAAAGCCCCGGCCCCCATCACTGCCGGCAGCAACCACAGTGGCGGCCGATAGCTGAGCTCAAACACGCGCTCGGCCATCAGCCATCCCCCCAGGGCCGCCCCCAGCCCCGCGAGCAGGCCGGCGAGGGCGCCGGCACTGCCGAACTCCGTCACCACGGTGGCGTAGACATGCCGCCGGCGCCCGCCCAGTGCGCGCACCAGGGCGCTCTCGAAACGTCGCTGGTCGCGAGAGGCCTGCACGGCCGCAAACAGAACGATCAGCCCGGCCAGCAGGGTAAAGGCGAAGACGTATTCAACCGCCAGCGAGGCCCGGTCCATGATCTGCCGGACCTGCGCCAGGATGCTCTCAACGTCAATGATGGTGACGCTGGGGTAATCGCGTACCAGGGCGGTCAGCCGGCCCCGGGCCTCCTCCGGCAGATAGACACTGGCGATCCAGGTCAGTGGAGCGTCTTCCAGGGTCCCGGGCGGGGTGACCACGAAAAAGTTGGTGTTGAAGGAGTCCCAGCGCACACTGCGAAGATTGCTGATTTCCAGTTCCACTTCCCGGCCGCCGATGCGATAGCTCAGCCGGTCGCCCAGACCGACCCCCAGGGCCTCGGCGATATCCTCCTCCAGGGAGACCAAGGCCTCGCCGTGCTCGGACCCATCCCACCAGTCACCGGCAACGACCCGATTGTCCGCCTGCAGGGTATCCATCCAGCTGAGGTTGGCATCTCTCTGAACGAAGCGTCGGCCCCGCTCGGTCGGCAGGGTCAGATCGTCAACATCCTCGCCGTTGATGGCCACCAGGCGGCCGCGGATGAGCGGGCTGAATGTCTGATTGCGCGCCCCCAGTTCATCCAGGGCCTCCATCACCCCTTTCCGTTCGTCCGGCTGGATATTGATGAGAAAGTGGTTGGCGGCATCCTCGGGCAGTGTGGCCCGCCAGCCGTCCAGCAAGTCACCGCGCACCGTACTCAGCAGCGTCAACACCATCAGCCCCAGGCCAACTGCGGTGATCAGGGCAAGACTGCGGCCCGGATAGCGGGCCAGATTCCCCAGGCCCTGACGCCAGGCCGAACCAAAACGGCCGCCAAGTCGCCGCACCAGGGTGATGACAAGCAGGCCACCGGCCAGCAGCAGGGCCAGGGTGGCACCACCGACCAGCAAGAGTTGCAGCGCCAGGCCCAGATCGCGTGCCTGACTCAGGATCAGGATGCTGATGGCAGCCAATGCCAGGCCATAGACCAGCCAGGCACCGACTTCCGGCGGTCCGCTCTCCCGTCGCAGCACCCGGGCGGGCGGGGTGCGACGCAGCTTCAGCAGGGGGGGTAGGGCAAAGCCCAGCAGCAGTACCAGGGAAGTCCCCAGACCGGTCATGACCGGTCCCATGGGTTCGGCGGCGGGCAGGGTCTCGCCCAGCAGGCCGCCCAGTATGGCCACCAGCCCCCATTGCGCCAGCCAGCCACCGGCCAGACCCAGTCCCCCACCCACCAGGCCGATGCTGAGCAGCTGACTCAGGTACAGACCAAGGACCTTGCCCTGGCCGGCACCGAGAGTCTTCATGACCGCCACCGCATCCAGTCGACGGCGGGCCCATTCACGGGCGGAGAGGGCAACGGCCACCGCCGCCACCAGCACACTCACCAGGGCGGCGAGGCCGAGGAAGCTTTCCGCCCGGGTGATGGCGGCACCGATCTCCTGTCGACTCTCGCTCACATCCTGCAGGCTCTGGCCCTCTTCCAGCTCGGACTCGGCCCATTGCCGCCAGTTGCGGATTGCCGCCCGGTCCCCGGCCACCAGCAGGCGGTGGGTGACGCGGCTGCCTTCCCGGGCCAGGCCCGTGGCAGACAGCTCATCGGAATGGACCAGCACCGCCGGGGCCACATCGGCAAAGCCAATGCCCTCATCCGGGAGACCCGCCAGTACCTGGCTGATACGCAGTTCATGGTCGCCCAAGGTCAGGGCATCACCCACTGCGAGATCGAGTCGGGCCAGCACCCGGGCATCCACCCAGGCTTCACCGAGCTCGATCAGAGACTCGACCGGTCGGCCAGGCCTGAAGGGCGCATCGGCAACCTGAATCTCTCCCCGCAGTGGATAGGCCGGGTCCACCGCACGCAGGTCAATCAGCTGGGTCCGCTCTTCTCCGGCCACCACGGTCGGCAGGGTGACCGTGGCGGCCGTTTTCAGCCCGGTTTCTTTCGCGCGGGCTTCGAACCGGTCGGGGAGAGGGGCCCGGCTCCGCAGGACCACATCGGCAGCCAGAACCTCCGCCGCCCGGCGTTCCATCGCCGCGCCCACCCGGTCGGTGAAAAAGCCCACGGCACTGATCGCCGTGACCGCCAGGGTCAGGGCCAACAGCAGAACCGCCAGCTCGCCACCGTGCCATTCCCGGCGCAGCAGGCGCAGTCCCAGCGAGCCACTGGCAAGCAGGCTTCGGCTCATGCCGTGGCCTCCTCGTCGGCGCTCACCAGGCGGCCGTCGTCCAGACCGATTCGCCGTTCACAACGTGCTGCCAGGCGCTGGTCATGGGTGACCAGGACCAGCGTGGTGCCCTCGGCGGCGTTGAGGTCAAAGATCAAGTCGCGGATTTTTTCCCCGGTACGGTTGTCCAGATTACCGGTTGGTTCATCGGCGAACAGCAGTGCCGGGCCGGGAGCATAGGCGCGGG
Organism: Natronospira sp.; assembly: GCF_007134575.1. Classification (NCBI taxonomy): domain Bacteria; kingdom Pseudomonadati; phylum Pseudomonadota; class Gammaproteobacteria; order Natronospirales; family Natronospiraceae; genus Natronospira; species Natronospira sp. Next base: position 26,104 of record NZ_SLKM01000055.1, on the reverse strand, counting down.
CGATGGCGACCCGCTGCTGCTCACCGCCGGAGAGCTGGCGCGGATAATGGCCCGAACGGGCCGCCAGCCCGACCCGTTCCAGGGCAGCCTGGGCGACTTCCCGGGGCCGTGGGTGGCCGTTGAGTTCCAGCGGCAGCATGACGTTTTCGAGGGCGGTCAGGCCGGGCAACAGGTGAAAGGACTGGAAGACGAATCCGACCTGGCGGGCCCGAACAGCGGCCCGACCGTCTTCGTCCAGGTCGGTCAGGCAGTCCTCGCCGAGATACACCCGCCCCCGGGTGGGCAAATCCAGGCCGGCCAGCAGGCCCAGGAGGGTGCTCTTGCCCGACCCGGAAGCGCCAACGATGGCCAGGCTTTCACCCGGCGCAACACTGAGACTGACTTGATCGACAATGGTGAGCGGCCCGCCTGGGCTGCTAACCTGCTTGACCAGACCTTCAGCCCGGAGCATTGCCGTGTCGCGACTTTCTGCCATTGTTGTTGTTCTCCTATTGCTGCCCTGGGCAAGTACGGTAACCGCCGAAGCGGATAGCCGCCATGATGATACCCGGCCAGGGCCGGTTCTGGTGATCGGCGACAGCCTCAGCGCCGATTACGGTTTCGAGCGTGGCCGCGGCTGGGTCAGTCTGCTGGCCGAGCGCATGCGGGAGCACGGTCATGACCGGGCAGTGGTCAATGCCGCCATCAGTGGCGACACCACCCGCAGTGGCCGAGCCCGCCTGCCCCGGGCCTTGGAAGAGCAGCAGCCCTCGGTGGTGATCATTCAGTTGGGCGGCAATGACGGCCTGCGCGGGCTCGACCTGGGCGAGGCCCAAGCCAATCTGGCGGCCATGATAGAGGTCAGTCAGGCGGCGGGTGCCCAGGTCCTGCTCGCCGGTGTCCGTCTGCCGCCCAATTATGGACGCCCTTATATTGAGGCCTTCGCTGCCATGTATGCCGAGCTTGCCGAGACGCACCAGGTGGCGCTGGTGCCGCGGATCCTGGCAGGCGTTGGTGAGCGCGAGGATCTCATGCAGCCCGATGGTATCCATCCCACCGCCGATGCCCAGCCCGTCATTCTCGACAATCTCTGGCCTGCCTTGATTCCCCTGCTGACCCATTCGGCGCGGGAATAGGGCCGGTCGCGGGCTTCAGGGCATGCCAGTCCCGACCGGCCAGGAGCCGATCGACCCCCTCCATCCGGGGACGCGGATAAAACAATACAATACTTGTGCACTGTTAAGAAGAAGTGTATAACTCTTGGCGGAGAATATCAGGCTCCCCAGGAGGAACTGCAATGCGGATTGCTGTCATCGGCTCGGGCATCGCCGGCCTGTCCTGCGCCTGGCTGCTCTCGCGGGAGCACGAGGTACAGCTCTATGAAGCCAGTGATCGCTTCGGCGGACACAGCAATACCGTATTGCTGCGGGAAGGTCGTCGCCAGATTCCCGTTGACACCGGTTTCATCGTCTTCAACGAGCCCAACTATCCCCACCTAAATGCCTTTTTCCGCGAGCTGGGCGTACCGGTCCACGACAGTGACATGTCCTTCTCGGCCTCATTGGGGCAGGGCCAGCTGGAATACGCCGGTGACGGTCTGGCCAGTCTCTTCGCCCAGCCCGCCAATATCCTTCGGCCCAGTCATTGGCGCATGATTCGCGAGATCGTGCGCTTCAATCGAATCGCCGCGGAATGGCTGGATAGCGGCGAGCAGACATCCCTGTCCTTGGGGGCGTTTCTCAAGCAGCAGGGTTTCGCCCGGGAACTCAGCGAGCGTTACCTGCTTCCCATGGGCGCTGCCATCTGGTCGGCCCCCATGGCACGAATACTCGAGTTTCCTGCCCGCAGCTTTCTGGCCTTTTTTCGCAATCACTATCTGCTACAGGTCGCCGACCGGCCGCGCTGGAAAACCGTGCTGGGCGGCAGTCGGGAATATGTCCAGCGGGTACTGGCCGAGTTGGGTGACCGGGCCATGGCCGGCGTAGCCGTGACAGCGGTCAGACGCCGTTCCGCGGGTGTGCTCGTGGATGATGCCCGGGGTGGGCAGGCGGAATACGATCAGGTCATATTGGCCTGTCATGGGGATCAGGCCCTGGCCATGCTCAAGGATGCCCAGCCCCGGGAGCGTGATGTGCTGGCCGCCTTTTCCTTTCAGAACAACACCGCCTGGCTGCACAGTGACCCGCAGTTAATGCCGAAGCGTCGTCGGGTCTGGTCGTCCTGGAACTACCTTGCCGACCGTGAGGGGGCGAGTGACCGGAAAGTCGCGGTGAGCTACTGGATGAATCGGCTTCAGCCGCTGGATGCGAGCAGGGATTATTTCGTCACCCTCAATCCCCGGCAACGCCCCGACCCCGCGCTGACCTGGCAGCGTATGGAATACGAGCATCCCGTGTTCGACTTGGCTGCCATCCAGGCGCAACAGGCTTTACCCAATGTGCAGGGAACGGACAGGGTCTGGTTCTGCGGGGCCTGGACGGCCAATGGTTTCCACGAAGATGGCATTCGTTCCGGTATTGCCGTTGCCAATGCCCTGGGAACTCAAGCGCCCTGGCAGCAGCGGCACGGCGCAGCCGTTCATGCCCACCCCCTGCAGTTGGCGGGAGAGGAGGCGTGAATCATGGGCGCTTCCTGTCTCTATACCGGTCAGGTGATGCATCAGCGGCGGCAGCCGGGAAGCTATCGCTTCCGTTACCGGGTCTTCAGCCTGTTGCTGGACATTGACGAGCTGGATTTTCTGGATCGTGACCTGCGCTTCTTCTCGCGCAATCGATTCAATCTGCTGTCCTTCCATGATCGCGACCACGGCCCCCAGGATGGCTCGGACCTGCGGCGCTGGATCGCCCGGGTTCTGGCGACGGCCGGACTTGAAGCGGATGGCCCCATCCGCCTGCTTTGCTTTCCCCGGGTCCTGGGATACGGCTTCAGCCCATTGGCCGTGTGGTATTGCCATGCAGCCGATGAGCGTTTGATTGCCGTGATCCTGGAGGTGCGCAACACCTTTGGTGAAAAGCATCAGTACCTGCTGCCCATGAACAATGATTCCAGCAGGCACCCCCCTGCCTGGACTGCACCCAAGGCCTTTCATGTCTCGCCCTTTGCGACCATGGATGCCCACTACCGATTCCGCCTTCGCATCCCGGACAAACAGATGCTGGTGCGAGTCGACACTGGCTGGGATGCAGCGGGGCAGTACCAGATGTCGGCCTGCTGGACGGGCAAGCGCCGCCCGTTGATGGATGCTTCCCTGCTTCGCCAGGCGCTCGGCGTGCCCCTGCAGGGGCTCAAGATCATCAGCCTGATCCATTGGCAGGCTCTGAAACTCTGGTTGAGGTGCTTTCCCTTTTATCGCAAGCCCTCGCCACCGGACCAGGAGGTAAGTCTGACATGTCCGCAAGCAAGTCCGCTCAAGCCCACGCATCGGCAAGACTGAGTCTGCCTGTTCGCCTGCTGTTGGCGGCAGCCCGCCGTCTTCAGCAGGGCAGCCTGGAGATCCATTTGCCGGGCATGGCACCACAGCTTTTTTCGGGGCCCGTTGCCGGACCCCATGGGGTCCTGCTCATTCGCGATACGGCCATGTTCAAGCGCCTGATGTCCGGTGGCGACCTGGGCTTTGCCGAAGCCTGGATGGCGGGTGAATGGACCAGCCCGGATCTGCCGGCCCTGCTTCGCTGTCTGGACTTGAACCTGGATGGCTTCAAGGCCCTGCAACGTGGCAGGGCGGCCATGCGTTGGCTTCGCTCGCTGCGTCAGGTCCTGCTGCTGCGCAACAACCGCAGCGGTAGTCGACGAAATATCCGTTATCACTATGATCTGGGCAATGATTTCTATCGCCTGTGGCTGGATCCGAGCATGACCTATTCTTCAGGTCTGTTCCTGTCGCCGTCAGACGATCTGGAAACGGCCCAATTCAACAAGTACCAGCGCCTGTTGTCCCTGAGCGGCGCGAGTGCCGGTGACCACATCCTGGAGATTGGCTGCGGCTGGGGCAGCTTCGCCATCCATGCAGCCAGAGAACGTGACTGTCGGGTGACGGCGCTGACCCTGTCCCCGGCTCAGTATGAGATTGCGCGGGCCCGGGTCGCAGAGGCGGGTCTGTCCGAAAAAGTGGATGTCCGTTTACAGGATTATCGTGATGTCGCCGGGCAATTCGATCACATCGTCTCGATTGAAATGTTCGAGGCGGTGGGAGAAGCCTACTGGCCGGTGTACTTTCGGACACTGGCCAAACGTCTCAAGCCGGGGGGACGGGCCGTCATCCAGGTGATCACCATTGATGAGCAGCATTTTGACGCCTACCGGCGGGATACTGATTTTATTCGTGAATACATTTTCCCGGGGGGTGTGCTGCCATCGCCGAGCCGTTTCCAGAGCGATGCCTCCGAAGCCGGCCTTGAAACCCGCAAACGTGATTTTTTCGGAGAAGACTACGCCAGAACCCTGCGACAGTGGGCAGAAGGTTTTTCCCGGGTCGAAGATGATGTCCGCAAGCAGGGCTTTGATGAGCGTTTCATCCGCATGTGGCATTACTACCTGGCCTACTGCGAAGCCGGCTTCAGCAACGGCAAGATCAATCTGATGCAGACCGTGCTCACCGCTGCAGACGGCAATGGCTGAGTCTGCGCGGCCAGCCACACTATTGGCCTATGGCCTGCCCGGATTGCCTCTGGCAATCGTGGGCTTGCCACTCTACATCTATATTCCGGCCTTCTATCACGAAAGCCTCGGTCTATCCCTGGCGCTGGTGGGTGTCATCCTGCTGGCCGCCCGGATCTGGGATGTGGTAACCGACCCGCTGGTGGGCGTCCTGGCCGATTACCGCCCCACTCGCTGGGGGAGGCGCAAGCCCTGGATGGTGTTTGGGGCGCCTCTGTTCATGGTCGGCGTCTGGTTTCTGATGGTGCCCCCTGAAGGCGTCTCTGTCTTCCATCTTCTGTTCTGGTCTCTGCTTGCCTACCTGGGCTGGACGCTGGTGCAACTGCCCTATCTGGCACTCGGTGCGGAGCTGTCCGGCGATTACCACCAGCGCTCACGGGTGACCGTCTACCGCGAGGCTTTTGTGGTCCTGGGGACGCTGTTGGCGGTGATCCTGCCGGCCGCGGTGGAAGTGGCGGGCATGAGCCGGGACACGGGGCTGTGGTTGTTGGCCCTGATCATGGTCTGCCTGCTGCCGCTCGCTCTGGGCTTGTTCATCTGGCGCGTCCCCGAACCAAGATTGTCCACTTCCCGCCCGGCCCCCTGGCGCCAGGGCATTCGGCTGTTGATCGAGAATCGGCCCTTCCGGCGCTTGCTGGCTGCCTATCTGGTCAACGGCGTGGCCAATGGTCTGCCGGCCACACTGTTCATTCTTTACGCCACTTACGTGCTGGGCGCGGATGAGCGCGTCGGCCTGTTACTGATTGCCTATTTTCTGTCGGCGGTGGCGGCATTGCCGCTGTGGCTGCGACTGGCAAAGCGGCTGGGCAAGCACCGGGTGTGGTGTCTGTCCATGGCCTGGGCCGCGTTCATCTTCGCCTTTGTTCCTTTTTTGGGCGAGGGAGATTTCCTGCCCTTCCTGTTCATCACGATTCTGACCGGCTTCAGTCTGGGCGTGGACCAGGCCATTCCCGCTTCCATGCAGGCCGATGTGGTGGACGAGGACAGCGCTGCTGGCGGTGGCGGTCGGGCAGGGGTCTATTTCGGGCTCTGGAACATGGCCACCAAGCTGGCCTGGGCCCTGGCCGCGGGCATTGCCTTGCCGCTGCTGGCACTGAGCGGGTTCGAGGCCGGCGCCGACAACAGTGAGCGCGCACTGCTCACCCTCGCCTTGCTGTATGCCGCAGCCCCGGCAGCGATCAAGCTATTGGTGATTCCTCTGGTCTGGCATTTTCCTCTGGACGCCGACCGTCAGGCCGAACTGCGGGCTGCCATCACTGCGCAGCCGGAGAAGGGAGGCGGGCCTAGATGACCGGCAGATCTTCCAGGGAAGTGATCACCGGGGCTTTCGTCGCCAGTCCCTTGTGTCGGCCCTGGCGATCAATCAACACTGCCTGAAAGCCGGCCGAGTGGGCACCGGCAAGGTCACAGCCTGGGTCATCCCCAACGTGAAGGATCTGTTCCGGCGCCAGAGCCAGACGATCGGCGGCGGCATGAAACATTGCAGGATCGGGTTTGGCCGCGCCCACCTCGATAGCGGACAGGGAGAAGCGGAACCACTCGGCGAGCCCGGTCAGTTGGAGGTCGGCGTTGCCATTGGTCAGGGCCACCAAAGGAAAGCGTTGGGCCAGGCGGCCCAGGGTCGCAGCCACATCCGGATACCACTCGACCCGGTTGCGGGCCTGGAAAAACACCTGGAACGCCGGTTCGGCGAGATCTGTCGACACGCCGCTGATTTGGCAGGCCCGCTCCAGGGACAGGCGGCGCATGAGACTGAGATCATGGGCCAGGTGGGGCAGCTCACGGGCTAACGAGACTCTCAGGTCCCGGAGCCCCGCCACGTCAAAGCGTTCGGCGACGGTGGGGGCTTGGCTGGCGAAGAAATCGTGCACGGCCTGCTCCGCCGCGGTAATGACCGGCGCCACCGGCCAAAGGGTGTCGTCGAGGTCAAAGCTGATGGCCTGGATACGGGTCATGGGCGGTGGGCCGTGGCGACAGCCGGCTCGTCAAAATGCTGTAATGGATGTACTATCAATGTATAATATTGGGCAAGCTTTATCCACGCATGATCGGCCCGGATGCTCGCCAGGGCAGTGCTTGGACCAAACCGTCATTGAGAAGGTTGCCGCCCATGGTTGATCCGCGCAAGGAATTGGTACCGATCCGAACCGTCTCCCGCCTCACGGGAGTCAACCCGGTGACCCTCCGAGCCTGGGAACGTCGCTATGGCCTGATAAAGCCACAGCGGACACCCAAGGGCCATCGTCTCTACAGCCGCCAGGATATCGATCTGATCAGCCGCGTCCTGGACCTTCTGGACCGGGGCATGTCCATCGGCCAGGTCCGCAGTGCCCTGGAGACGGAGCAGAGCCAAGATGTCTCGGAAGCCCACGACGACAAGTGGCAGCAGTATCGGGCCAACATGATCAAGGCCATCGCGACCTTCGACGAGGCCAGCCTGGAAGACGTCTACAATGAGGCCCTTGCCCTGTATCCGGTCAATGTGGTTACCCGCCTTCTCGTTGTCCCCATGTTGGAGGAGATCGGGCGCCGATGGGAAAGCGGTGAAGGCAGTGTGGCGGAAGAGCATTTCTTCGGCTGTTACCTGCGAAACAAGCTTGGCGCCCGTTTTCATCATCGTCCCCGACACATCGGTGGCAGTCGCCTGGTGATGGCCTGCCTGCCGGAGCAGTATCATGAGATTGGCCTGCTCTTGTTCGCCCTGGCGGCCAGTACCCGCGCTTATGACACCGTTTTGCTGGGGGCCAATCTGCCACTGGAGGAAATTCCGCTCGCGGTATCACGGTCGCGCGGTGACGCCGTCGTCCTGTCATCCTCCACCGAGCCGGCGGAGGAAACCCTGAGTCAGTCTCTGGTGAGCCTGGTGGAAGCCGTGAAGGTTCCTGTGTTTGTTGGTGGTCGCTTCAGCGATGAGGCCATCGAAAAGATCACCGACGCCGGTGCCATCTTCCTCGGTGACGAGATTGAAACCGGTCTGCGCTTGATGCGCGAGCACCTCGATGCACGGGGCCGGGCTGGCGTCGCCTGAGATTGCAAGTCACTTCCCGCCGCTCGCCTTGCTCCCGCAGGCGGGCGAATGCTATACCTATCGGATAATTTTCCGCATCGGTTGAGCCTGAAGGCGACCGGGCACCGCTGCCCGAAACCCCGAGGAGAGCACCATGGTCGACAAGGTCTGGCTGAAAGAATACCCCGAAGGCGTGCCCGCCGAGGCGGACGTGGAAGCCTATCAGTCAATCAAGGACATCTTTGAGGAAAGCGTTCGCAAGTATCGTGACCTGCCGGCCTTCGAGAACATGGGTGCGGTAGTCACCTACGCGGAGCTGGATCAGCGCAGTCGATATTTCGCCGCCTATCTGCAGAAGGTCCTGGGCTTGCAGAAGGGTGACCCGGTGGCGGTCATGATGCCCAACTGCCTGCAGTATCCGGTTGCCATGTTCGGTATCCTCCGGGCCGGCCTCACCGTTGTGAACGTCAACCCCCTTTACACCGCGCGTGAACTCAAGCACCAGTTAAGCGATTCCGGGGCCAAGGCCATCGTCATCGTCGAGAACTTCTGCAGTACGCTGCAGGAAGTTGTGGATGAAACGGATGTTCGTTCGGTCCTGACCACCCGCCTTGGTGACATGCTGGGTTTCCCCAAGTCCATGCTGGTCAATCTTGTGGTCAAGCATGTCAAGAAGATGGTCCCGGACTGGGATATCCCCTCTGCCCAGACCTTTGAACGTGCTTTATCGGAAGGTAAATGGCAGACACTGGAAGAAGTCAGCCTGACTCGGGATGATGTGGCCTTTCTCCAATACACCGGGGGCACCACGGGACTGGCCAAGGGGGCGGTGCTGACCCATGGCAACATGGTCGCCAACATGCAGCAGGCGGCCGCCTGGCTCAGCAACGAGATTGAGGAGGGGCGGGAGATCATCGTGACCGCTCTGCCGCTTTATCACATCTTCTCCCTGACCGCGAACTGCATGGTATTCATGCGGGTGGGTGGAAAGAATCTCCTTATTACCAATCCGCGGGATGTTCCCGCCTTCATCAAGTCCATTCGCAAATCCGGCTTCACCGCCATTACGGGCGTAAACACCCTTTTCAATGCCCTGATGAATCATCCGGAATTTGAGTCCATCGACTTCAGTAAACTGAAGTTGGCCCTGGGTGGCGGCATGGCTGTTCAGCGTGCGGTCGCTGAACGCTGGCAGAAGCGAACGGGCGCCCCCCTGCTTGAGGCTTATGGTTTGACCGAAACATCACCGGCTGTGACCATCAACCCCCTCAATTTGAAGCAGTTCAACGGCAGCATCGGACTTCCCATCCCCAATACCGAGGTTGTGATTCTTGATGAAGAGGGCAAGGCCTTGCCGCCGGGTGAGGCGGGTGAGTTGGCGGTTCGCGGGCCGCAGGTGATGAAGGAATATCTGAATCGGCCTGACGAGACCGAGGCCTCCTTCACCGAAGACGGCTTCTTCAAGACGGGTGATGTCGCGAAGATGGATGAACGCGGCTATTTCTATATCGTCGATCGCAAGAAGGACATGATCAACGTCTCCGGTTTCAATGTGTATCCCAATGAGATTGAAGATGTGGTCGCCGAGATGGAGGGTGTGCTCGAGGTCGCTGCCATTGGCATTCCGGATGAAAAATCCGGTGAGGTGGTGAAGCTTTGGGTGGTGCGCAAGGACGAGAATCTTACCGAAGAAGACATCATCGAGCACTGCCGCCGTAATCTGACCGGCTACAAGGTGCCCAAGAAAGTGGCCTTTGGTGAGGAGCTGCCCAAGACCAACGTGGGCAAGATCCTCCGCCGCAAACTCCGGGAAGACGACCCCGACGCCAAGGAAGACTAAAGGCGGTTTCGCGCAGAGGCGGTGAGGCGCATAGAAAGATCAAAGGATTGCGTCGCGCAAAGACGCCAAGACGCAAAGGCAATGCAATGATTTTTGGTAGGGGATATTTGCGGTAGGAGCGGCTTCAGCCGCGATAGGGGGCATGTCGAAGCCATAATCGCGGCTGAAGCCGCTCCTACGGCAGACTGCCCCCAGCCAAAACTATCCAGGCAGATCGTTGCGCCGCTCCTATTGATCTCTTGGTGCTCTGCGCCTCAGCGCGAAATCCCTTTTTTATTTTTGGTTTTTCTTCGCGTCTTTGCGCCTTGGCGCGAGGCCGCCTTTGAATTTGCCCTTCCAGCCCCAGCCGGTGACCTAGCCACCATGATGATACTGCGGACTCAGCCGAACCACGGCGTCGATCATCGCTCCGGCGTGCTCCGGCGGGATCTTGGGGGTGATGCCGTGGCCCAGATTGAAGACATGGCCTTCCCCATGTCCAAAATCCGCAAGGATCTCGGCGACTGCTTCCCGAATGCGGGCTGGCGAGGCATTCAGGGCCGACGGGTCCAGATTGCCCTGCAAGGCCACCTTGTCGCCCACACGCTTGCGCGCTTCGCCGATGTTCACCGTCCAGTCCAGGCCCAGGGCATCGCAGCCTGTCTCGGCCATGGCTTCCAGCCATTGGCCACCGCCCTTGGTAAACAGAATCACCGGCACCCGCCGTCCTTCATGTTCGCGGATCAGCCCTTCCACGATGCGGGCCATCGGCCCCAGTGAAAAGCGCCGATAATGCGCGGGGCTGAGCACGCCGCCCCAGGTGTCGAAGATCTGTACCGCCTGAGCACCGGCGCGGATCTGGGCATTGAGGTAATCGGTGATGCAGACAGCCAGCTTGTCCAATAGCCGGTCCAGGACCTCCGGGGCATCCCAGGCCATGCCTTTGATGGTGCCAAAGTCCTTGCTGGAGCTCCCTTCGACCATGTAGGTGGCCAGCGTCCAGGGGCTGCCGCTGAAGCCGATCAGGGGCACGCGGCCATCCAGGGCCTTGCGAATGGTGCTGACCGCATCGGTGACATAGCTGAGCTCCGTGCCCACATCCGGTTGGGGCAGGGCGTCCACCTCCGCTGCCGAGCGCACCGTGCGTTCAAATTTCGGCCCTTCGCCCTGAACGAAGTACAGTCCCAGGCCCATGGCATCGGGGATGGTGAGGATGTCCGAGAAGAGAATGGCTGCGTCCAGGGGGAAGCGCTCCAGGGGTTGCAGGGTTACTTCGCAGGCCATCTCCGGGTTGCGCATCAGTTTGACGAAGCTGCCGGCCCGTTCCCGGGTGGCCCGGTATTCGGGCAGGTAGCGACCGGCCTGGCGCATCATCCATACCGGCGTGCGGTCCACCGGTTCCCGCAACAGGGCCTTGAGCAAGCGGTCGTTCTGCAATTCGGTACTCATGCCTGAAACACCTCTCGAATGGTCGCCTGAATGGCCTCGGCCGCCGCCTTGGGATCGTCCGCCCTGCGAATGGGGCGGCCCACGACGATGTAATCCGCGCCGTTCTCGAATGCCTGCTCCACCGTGACCACCCGCTTCTGGTCATCGCCACCCCGATTCTCCACCGGACGAATCCCGGGGGTGATCACCAGCAGGCGATCGTCCACCGCCTCTCGCATCTGGGCGACTTCCATGCCGGAGGCCACCACACCGTCACAGCCGGCTTCCAGGGCGCGTCGGGCCCGGGACAGGACCAGCGCATCCACATCGCAATCAAAGCCCAGATCATCCAGGTCGCCCCGATCGAGGCTGGTCAGGGCGGTCACCGCCAGCACCTTGAGATGGCCGGAGCGGGCCTCGCCGGCCGCTTCCATGATGCTCTGGTTGCCGTGGATGGTGCAGAAATGGGCGCCCCGCCTGGACAGCTGACGCACCGCGGCGGCCACCGTGGCGGGGACGTCGAAAAACTTGAGATCCACGAAAACCTTGCGCTCACGGCCCAGCAACCAGTCCAGGAAATCGAAAAAGCCATCGGCCATGAACAGTTCCAGGCCGATCTTGTAGAAGCGCACACTGTCACCGAGCTGCTCAACCAGCGCCTTGGCCTCTTCCACGTTGGGTACATCGAGGGCGAAAATCAGGCGCTCTTCCGGGGGGATGGACTTGTGCTGGTACACGTTGGACTCCTGGTGGTTGGCTGGCGCAATTGTACCGGAAATACCGTTGCCGGCCGCAGTCAGTTCATCGTCGCCGGATCGGTCAGGCGAGCGTGCTCGGCAATGGCAAAGCGATCGGTCATGCCGGCGATGTAATCGGCAACCACCCGAGCCTGGTGATCCTGTCCCTGACTGGCCTGAAAGCGCTGCCAGGGGTCTGGCGGCAGCAGCCGGGGATCGTCAATGAAAAGTTCGAACAGGCGGCTCACCGTCGCCCTGGCCTTGGTTGCCATGCGATGGACCCGGTGATGGCGATAAAGATGGCGGCGCAGATAGCGTTTCAGTGCCATATGCCGCCGGGCCACCGGCGGGCTGAAGCCAATCAGGGCCTTTTCCATTTGGCGCACGGCCTCAACGGAGGCTGGTGCCGTCTCAAGAATCCTTCGGGCGCTGGCCTCGATCAGGTCATTGACCAGCTCGCCGATCATCCGTCGAACGGTCTCGTGGATCACGCGGCGGCCGGACAGTGACTGCCATTGTTGGCGCACCCCATCATAATGGTCACGGAAAAGCGCCACTTCCCGTAGCGCTTCGACGTCCAACAGTCCGGCTCTCAGGCCATCATCCACATCGTGATTGTTGTAGGCCAGTTCATCCGCCACATTGGCCAGCTGTGCCTCCAGACTGGGCTGCGTGCCGGCCAGAAAACGTTGTCCCAGCTCGCCCAGGTCCCGGGCCAGCCGCGGCGGACAGCGCTTCAATATTCCTTCCCGAGTGGCAAAAGCGAGGTTCAGGCCCGGAAAGTCGGCATACTTTTCCTCCAGCAGGTCCACCACCCGCAGCGACTGGACGTTGTGCTCGAAGCCACCGAAGGGCCGCATGCAGCGATTGAGCGCATGCTGACCGGCATGGCCGAAGGGGGTGTGGCCCAGGTCGTGGGCCAGCGAGATGGCTTCCACCAGGGAGACATTGAGCCCCAGGGCGGCGGCTACCGTGCGGGCTATCTGGGCCACTTCGAGGCTGTGGGTCAGGCGGGTTCGGTAAAGGTCCCCTTCGTGATTGACGAAGACCTGGGTCTTGTAGACCAGACGGCGGAAGGCGGTGGAGTGGACAATGCGGTCACGGTCCCTTTGAAATTCGGTTCGAAAGGCGGGTGGGGGTTCAGGATGCCGCCGTCCGGCATCACCGGCCCTGTCGGGTACTGCCCAGGATGCCAAGCGACCCTGTTCCGCCGCTTTCAGGGGGATTGCATCTCGCACGCCAACACCTCCCGCAGGCGCGACTCGGGGACATCGTCGCGGATGATCGCCCGGCCCAGCCCATCCAGTAACACGAAGCGCAGCCCCGCGCTGGTCGCCTTCTTGTCGCGGCTCATCCATTCCAGCCAGGTATCGACGGACAGGGCCGGCGGTTCACACGGCAGCTTCAGCCTTTCCATCAAGGCAACGGCACGGCGCTGCTCTTCCTCGTTCAGAAGGCCCAGCGTTCGCGACAGGACCATGGCCTGAACCATGCCGGCAGCCACCGCCTCACCGTGCAGCCATTGGCCGTAGCCCAGCGCTCCTTCAATGACATGGCCGAAGGTATGACCAAAATTGAGGATGGCCCGTCGCCCCCTTTCCCTCTCGTCCTCGCTGACCACGGCCGCCTTGATGCGACAGCAGTGAAGTACCGTCTCACCAACCGTTTCCGGCTCGCGGGCATTGAGGGCCTCCACCCGCGCTTCCAGCCAGGCCAGGAAATCCGGATCGGCGATCAGGGCGTGCTTGACCACCTCCGCCAGCCCGGCACGGAACTCCCGCTCCGGCAGGGTAGCCAGGGTGTCGGTGTCGGCAATGACCGCTCGCGGCTGGTGGAAGGCGCCGATGAGATTCTTTCCGGCCGGGTGATTGACCGCGGTCTTGCCTCCGACCGAGGCATCCACCTGGGCCAGCAGAGTGGTGGGGACCTGGTAGAAATCAATGCCCCGCTGCCAGCAGGCGGCCGCGAAGCCAGTCAGGTCGCCCACCACGCCGCCGCCCAGCGCCACCAGGGCGGCGTCCCGGCCGATGCGGCATTCGGCCAGGTGGTCGAAGACCCGCGAGAGGGTGTCCAGTTGCTTCTGCGCTTCCCCGGCAGGTAACACCAGTTCGCCACGCAGGCGCTGGCCCAGGGCCGCCCGCAGGGAAGGGAGGTAATGGGGAGCAACGTTGTCGTCGCTGATGATGAACAGAGCGGGGGCTGTCAGAACCCGGGCCAGCCACTCCGGGTCGGCGAGCAGGTCCCCACCGGCGTGGATGGCATAGCTGCGATCCCCCAGTTCAACGTCGAGGCGGTGCATTTCAGATCTCGAATTCGGTGGCCAGACGGCGCATGACCTGTTTCACCGACTGATCATCCGTGTCCACCACGAAGTCGGCCAACTCCCGATACAGGGGTTCGCGCTCCTCGGCCAATTCCCGCAATTTGGCTTCCGGATCTTCGGTTTGCAGCAGGGGACGGTCATGGCGGGACTGCCGGGTACGTCTGAGCTGGAAGTCCAGGCTGGTTCGCAGGTAGATGACATAGCCACGCTCGGCCAGCAGGCGGCGGTTCTCCGCGGTCACCACGGTGCCACCGCCGGTCGCCAGGACCAGCGGCTCCAGCTGGGTCAGCTCGGCCACGGCCTTGCGCTCCCGTTCCCGAAAACCTTCCTCGCCCTCAAAATCGAAAATGGTGGCGATATCCACCCCGGTGCGTTCCCGCAGATAATCGTCGGTGTCCTGGAATGGATAGCCCAGCCGTCTGGCCAGCTCCCGCCCGATGGATGATTTTCCCGCTCCCATGGGACCAATCAGGAATATCCGCCTCGGTGTTTCCATGCCAAACCTCGAAAGCCTAGGGAAAAGCCGCCCGGGGGCCCTTTCTGTTCATGGGGCTGTGACCAGGCGGGCAATGGCAGCACGGTGCCAAGCGATGATAATGCCGAAAAAAAAACGGCCTGCCCAGTGGGCAGGCCGTTGTCATGGTGACGCGCTTAGCTGTCACTGCCGCAGATGGTCAATTCCTGTTCGAATATGAAGCCTTCGCCACAGCTATTGCCGGGTGTGGTAACGGTAATGGTCCCCACATCGCATTCGGTGGTGTCGTCCTCATTGGACTCCGAGAGAGTGAACTCGACAGCAATGGGACCATCCTGATTGGTATTCCCGATGGTTATCGTGTCCTGTCCCAGAACTCGGCCGTAACCGGTATCAAATGCAACGGTGCTGCCACTGGGCAGCGGCTGCATTTCCGGGCCCCAAAGCTCGATTTCCAGAGGACCACTGCCCACCACATAGGTGGTCGGGAAGGCCATGTTCACAACCCGGTTGTCGGCCAGGACCATGACGCCGGAGACGCCGATGGGCGCCTGCGGAGAACCACAATAGTCGTTCTGGAACGTCTCACGGTCACCATCGTCTTCAATGCCTGCACCGCAAAGGGCGCCATCGAACAGCTCATTGGCCTCGGTATAGCCGCCGCCGTAATAGTTCCAGTGAAAGCCATCCACACCCGGTTCGTACTCACCGCTTTCATTGTCGTCGCGGAAGGGTTCGCCCACATCGATCCAGCCAATATCCGCATTCCCCTCCGGATCATTGGGGTCGAAGTCCCCTTCATGAGGGCCCTCTGCGGCTTCCGCCGGACCAAACAGGCCGTCCCCGGTCCGGTCGATAAAGCTTTCCTCGCCCTCCAGATAGGCGAGTACGGTGGAACGGGCAGGCCAGCTTGCCTGACTGGTCCAGGTCACGACGCAGGTTCCGTCGACCGTCATGCAGTGGGGCTGGATGCGCCCGCCTTCGGTGGAGAAATTGATAACCGTGCCGTCAATCACCGGATTGGAGAAGCGGTCCCGGGCATGAACGGTGATTTCATATTCCTCGCCAACACAGCCCTGGACCGGGGGGTTCAGGCTTTCAAAGGCGATGGATACCCCCTGTTGTTCCGCAATCCCCGTACTGATGCTGAGCAGGGATGACTGGGAAGAAACCGTGGTATCCACCACCTGCGCATTGACCCGGACCGGCGTGGCCACCGTCCCCGAGATGACCTGGGTGCTCACTTCGCCCTGATCATTACTGACGGCAGAATCGTTGGAAAGCTCTATTCCGCCCACGCTGGTACTGAGGGTGAACTGGACTTCCCGCCCGGGCGTTGGGTTACCGTTGACATCCTCCACCCGGAAGCGAACCGTGGATGTTTCGCCGATCTCCGGGACACCCATTCCTCGCAAGCCGATCAGCTGAGGGTCGGCGCTCATGAACACCAATGAGCCCAGGTTGGCCGCTGCAACCTCAACGCTGGCGCTGGCGGACAGCGTGCCAACGCCATCGATGCTTGCCTGGGCGGTAATGGTGTCCTCGCCTTGACAGCCCTCGGCCGTGTAGGTGGAGGAGAACTCGCCGCCATTGGTGGCGACCGGGCTGGTCAGACTGGCCAGACCCTCATCGGCGCAGTTCGAGGTCAGCTCAACTTCAAACTCGTCGTCCGGGACATCACCGTCTTCGGTAAGGATTCGCCCGCTAATGCCGGTGGAGCCTCCGGCTGCGATCGAGCTCATGCCCAGTGTCAGTTGGCCGGCTTCGAAATCCTCACCGTCGCCACTGCCCATGACCAGGCCACCCGCGCTGGGATCGCCGTTATCATCGCCATTGTCATCGCCATTGCCGTTCTCTTCGCCATTGTCGCCACCGGCCTGGGAGATGCTTCCCTCGTCATTGTCACAGGCAACCATGGCCAACGCCCCCGCAAGCAACAGGGCCAACAGAATTCGCTTGATCATCTTCCCTACTCCCCATTCGGATTGCGCTGGCGGTGCATCCGCCAGAAAAAAGGGCGCCACGCGGTTCATATCCCGTTGGCGCCCCTGTCTCTTCGTCTTTCCTCCCACCCACACCGCCCATGGGCGGGGCCGAAACAGGTTTTATCAGTCTAGCCGATTACTCCACCCGAGCGTCATCCTTGAGCAGCTTGGGCGTCACGAAGACCAAGAGCTCGGCCTTGCTGGCACTGCGGGTGGTGGAACGGAACAGCATGCCCAGGCCCGGGATGTCGCCCAGAATGGGCACCCGGGATTCACCTTCCTGGCGCTGGGTCTCGTAAATGCCCCCAAGCACCACGGTCTCGCCGTTGTTCACGGCAGCCTGGGTGCGCACCACCCGGGTATCGATGCTGGGCACGAAGCCACCGGTGGCACTGGGCACCTCTTCACCAATGGTGTCGTTGCTCACTTCCAGGTCCATGATGATGCGCTCATCCGGGGTGATTTGCGGGGTCACGGTCAGTGACAGCACCGCTTCCTTGAATTCCGTGGTGACCGCGCCGGCACCAGTGCCTGCCTGGGCGGACTGGAAGGGAATCTCCACGCCCTGCTGGATGGAGGCTTCCTTCTGGTCGGCGGTGATCACCCGCGGGCTGGAAATCACTTCACCGCGGCCCTGGGATTGCAGCGCGGACAGCTCCAGGTCCACCAGGTAGTCGGAATCCAGGATGGCCATGGAGAAGCGCCCGGCGGGGGATGCCACCGGCAGGTTCACGTTCAGGCGGTCCTGCAGGTTGGGCACGGTCACCGGGAAAGGCTGGCCGGTGTTCTGGATGTTGTCCAGCCCGGACCGCATCATGGTGTCTGCGCCGCTGAGGCCGCCCGAAATGGTGAGCAGGCCATCATCACCACGCTCCCGGGCATGAGTGACGCCAAAGCGCGAACCCAGTTCCCGGTTGAAGTCGCTGGTGGCGACCACGATGCGGGATTCGATCAGCACCTGGCGGACCGGGATGTCCAGGCGGTTGACCATGCGCCGGACGTCGGTCAGGCGGTCATCGGTATCCTGCAGCAGCAGGGTGTTGGTGCGGTCGTCCACGGCCACATTGCCGCGCTCGGACAGCATCTGTGAGCCTTCCGAGCGAATCAGCTGGGCCAGATCCGCGGCTCGGGCGTAGTTCACCTGAATGAACTCGGAGCGCAGCGGTACCAGTTCCTCGCGGGCCTGACGGGCCTGCAACTCCTGCTGCTCACGCTGGGCGATCTCCTGAGCCGGAGCCACCAGGATCACATTGCCGCTCTGGCGGGTATCCAGGCCCTGGGTCTGGAGAATGATGTCCAGAGCCTGGTCCCAGGGCACGTTCTGCAGGCGCAGCGTGACGTTGCCGGTGACCGAGTCGGCCACCACGATGTTGAGATCGGTGAAGTCGGCAATCAGCTGCAATACCGCACGCGTCTCGATGTCCTGGAAATTCAGGGTCAGGCGTTCGCCGGTGTACTCCCGCTCCTCGCGTTCTTCGATTTCCCGCTCGGTCAGTGGCCGGAATTCCAGGGCAAACTGTTTTTCCGACTGATAGGCCAGTTGCTCGTACTCACCGCTCAGGCGGATCTCCATCTCGACCCCATCCGGCCCATGGCGGGTGTCGATGGTCTGCACCGGGGTGGCAAAGTCCAGCACATCCAGTCGGCGCTCCAGTTCCCGCGCCACTTCCGCGCTCTGGAAGGTCACCCGGACCCTGTCGGCGGACTCGTCGATATCAATGGGGATGCGTTCATCGCTGAGCTCGACGAGGATTCGACCTTCGCCCTGTTCACCACGGCGGAAGTCCACATTGCGGACCCGCAGATCCCGGGCTCGACGGTCGTCCAGGCGGGGCTCATCGGCATCATCCTGGACAAAGGGGCTGACATCCGGACCGTCCGGCGCCGCCAGTTGGTCCCGGCTGCGCCGGTCACCGACGGTAATGTGAATGTCATTGCCTTCGGTGGTGACGCTGTAGCCCTGCGGGGCGGAGAGGCCGATCACCACACGGGTCCGGTCCTGGGCCTCGGCAACCATGATATTGCGAGTGGCGCCCACGCCGATATCCTGGCGGCGTTCACGCACACCCACTCGGGTGTCGGCCAGGTCAAGAACGATGCGCGCCGGCTCATCAATGGTGAAGCTCTGCGGCTCGGGGGCCGGTTCGCTCAGCCTGAGGCGAATTTCAACGCGGTCGCCGGGCAGGGTGGAGACAGTGATGTCTTCCAGGCGATTCTGGCCCTGTGCCATCGCCTGGCCGACGAATGCCAGCAGCATCAGGCCAATCAGGCCGACGACGCTGAAGTGTGCAGTCTTGCGTTTGATCCCCATGGTCTTCCTCTCCTGTCCGGTCAATCGCTCAGGCTCAGGCGACGTTCACGTTCATTCCACCCGCCCGTGCCGTCCGGAACCAGTTCTCTCAATGTGACGTGGCTTTCGGTGATGGCGATGATCTCGCCAAAATTCTCGCCCATGTGATTGCCCATACTGACCCGATGCACCACGCCCTCGGGGTCGCGGACGAGTGCGTAAAGCTGTCCACCCATCTCCAGAATCCCCTGCATGCGCAGGCCATCAAGCGGATAGCGCTCGAGGTATTCGCGGCGTCGATCCAGGTCCGGTGTCGGTCCCTCGGCGGTTGCGGTGTCATCCGGGCGCAGGCGGTCATCGGGCTCGAAGGGCGAGCGCTCGCCCGCCACGCCATAGCTGAACCCCTCGTAGGGCTCGATTTGTGGAATCGGCTCGATTTCACCGCCCGGGCGCTGATTGATTTCGTTGATGTAGCGCTCCAGGTCGTCCATATCCCGTTCACAGGCACTCAGGGCGAGGCCGGTCACGGCCATGCCCATGGCCAGCAGGGCACGAGTCTTGGGTGTCCGTTTTTTGCTCACGAGCCACCTCCGTCATCGTCGCCCAGATAGCGATAGGTTCTGGCAATCATTTCCACTTCCAGCTCACCGTCATCCTGTGGCCGGATCTGAATGTTGTGCAGGGTCACGATTCGCGGCAGTTTGGCCACGTCATCGGCAAACTGGCCGAACTCGTGGTAGCTGCCGCGCATGCGCAGGCGATAGGGCAGTTCCGCGTAGAAATCGCGCTCCACCTCCGCCTGGGGCTCGAACAGCTCTGACTCCAGGCCACTGGCGGTCGCGGTCTCCGAGATATCCACCAACAGGCTTTCCACTTCGGCCTCGCTGGGCAGTTGCCGCAGCATGGTGCCGAAGGATTCGCGCATTTCCTCCAGCTGATCCCGGTAGTCGTCAAGATTGGCCGCTCGCTCCTGCCGCAGTTCAAAGCGGGAGCGCAGATCGGTCTCTTCCCGTTCCAGGCGTTCGAGGTTTTCCAGCTGATCCTGAACCAGGAAGAAATAACCACCAACCAGCACGGCGACAATGATGATCCCCACCAGGACCAATCGTCCGGCGACTGGCCATTCCGCCATATCGGCGAAGTCGATGTCCCGGAGGTCATTGATATCGATTTCGTTGAGCTTGCGGAGATCCATGATCAGTTGTCCTCCGTGCCCGGGGTGACCTGGACCGCGCGAATGGTGAAGGTGCGCAATCGTCCTTCACCGTCCCGGCGCGGACGATCCCGCTCGATCACCTGCAGGCGGGGCTGGGCCAGCCAATCGGCCTGGTCGATGTTGCGCATATAGGCCGATACGCGGGCCTGGGATTCTGCTACTCCGCGAATGGTCAGGTTGGCCCCGCTCTGGGTGACCTCGGTCAGGTAGACACCGGATGGCAAGGTCCGCACCAGGTCGTCAAAGAGGCGGACGCCATCGGGCCGGCTCTTCTGCAATTCCTCAATGATCTGCATGCGTGCCAGCAGTCGATCCTTGGTTTCCTGAAGGTCCTCGATCTCGGCAATCTTTTCTTCAAGCTGCCGGATCTCGCTTTGGATGCGGTCATTGCGAGACTGCTGGTGGTCTATCCAGCCACCCACCGTATGGTGGGCGTAGAACAACAGCAGGCCGCCGAGGATGGCGGCGCCCCCCAGTTGGGTTCCAAATTCTTTCTGCTTTTCCCGGCGGGCTTCCTCACGCCAGGGCAGAAGATTGATTCTCGGCATCAGTCAAAACTCCTGAGCGCGAGCCCGCAGGCGATCATGAGCGCCGGGGCGTCTTTCTCGACGTTCTGCGCCCGGGCCCGGGACGAAAGTTTCATCTCCCCAAAGGGGTTACCGATCACGGTCGGCACCTCCAGCCTTTCCTGGATCATCTGATCCACGCCCGGGATGGCGGCGCAACCACCGCAGACGATCACCTGGTCCAGTTGCCCGCCGCCGGCGTGGGAAGACAGATAAAACTGCATGGAGCGGTTGATCTGCTGCGCCATGTCGTCCACGAAGGGTTCGAGGATGTCGGTCTCATAGTTGCCGGGCAGCCCACCTTCCTTCTTGGCCTTGCCGGCCTCTTCAAAGGACAGGCCGTAGGCGCGCATGATTTCCTCGGTCAGCTGTCGGCCACCGAAGTTCTGGTCGCGGGTATAGGCCACCTTGCGGTCGTTGAGAATGCTGAAGGTGGTGGTGGTGGCGCCGAAGTCCACCACCGCAATGGTCTTGTCCAGACCGTTGTCGGGCATCTGGTGAGTCAGCAGGCTACAGGCGTTCTCCATGGCATCCGATTCGATCTCCACCACTTTGGCTTGCAGGCCGGCGGCCTCGAGTACCGCCTGACGGTGTTCAACGTTCTCGCTGCGGGTGGCGGCCAGGAACACGTCCACCATGTCCGGGTCCGCCTCGGAGGGGCCCTGAACCTCAAAATCGTAGGAGACTTCCTCCAGAGGGAAGGGAATGTACTGGTCGGCCTGCAGCTCCACCTGCTCTTCCATCTCCTTGCCGGAGAGATTGGCTGGTAGTGTGATCACCTTGCTGATCACCGAGGCACCGCCAATGGCAACGGCTGCCAGCTTGGTTCGGCTGCCCGAGCGTTTGACGGCTTTGCGCACGGCATCGCCGGTGGCATCCACATCGACAATGACCTTGTCGGTGATGGCATTCTGAGGCATGGGCTCCGCCGCGTAGTGATCCACACGGTAGCCGGCCTTGGTCTGACTCAGCTCAATCACCTTCACCGAGGAGGTGGAGATGTCGAGGCCGAGCATTGGCTTGGCGCGTTTTGAGAACACTGCTTTTTTCCTTTCTCAGACGGCAACTTGGCGGCAGAACATGGCCCAGAACATTAAGACCTGAATTGAACTATATATCAATGTGCCGTCAAATCAAATGCGGGTTTATGCGCTTCTATTCCGCACCCCCTGCTGCCGCAGGCTGCGAAGACCAGGCTTGGGGCTCTTTTAAGAAGCAAATAAGCCCTTGAAAATAAAGGGAAAGAATCCCATATATCGAGGGGGCTGGAAGTCCGCGCCGGGGGCCTATTCGCGCATCCGGGCGTCAGGACTTAAAATATGAATCTTGCGGCAAAATGCCGGATTTCTGGTGATTTTTTCCTTCGGGGACATAGATGCAGCGTTTTCTCAAGATCCTGGTTTTTCTGCTCGGTGCCGGTTTTACCCTGTTCGTGGTGGCCATCGGGGTGGTTGTCGGCACCTATCTCTATATTGCCCCCGATCAGCCTGATGTCGAAGTCCTGCGTGAGGTGGACTTCAAGGAGCCCATGCGGGTCTTTAGCCGTGATGGCCGTCTGATCGCCGAGTTTGGCGAGGAACGGCGCCGTCCGCTTCGCTATGAGGAATTCCCGGAACGCCTCAAGCAGGCGGTGATTGCCGCCGAGGACGAGAATTTCTTCCGCCACCGGGGCGTGGACTTCCGGGCCATGCTGCGGGCCTCCTATTATCTTGTCACCACCCGCTCAATGGCCCATGGCGGTGGCTCCACCATCACCATGCAGGTCGCCCGCAACTTCTTCCTGACCCGAGACCAGACCTTTGGTCGCAAGATCCGGGAGCTCTTTCTCGCCTTTGAAATCGAGCGAGAGCTGAGCAAGGAAGAAATCATGAGTCTTTATCTCAACAAGATCTTTCTGGGGCACCGCGCCTTTGGCGCCGCCGCCGCCGCCGAGGTCTACTACGGCAAGGACGTTTCCGAGCTGACCCTGGCGGAGAAGGCCATGATTGCCGGCCTGCCCCAGGCCCCATCGCGGGCCAACCCGGTCAGCAACCCGGAGCGGGCCGTGGATCGGCGGGCTTATGTGCTGGGTCGGATGCTGACCCTGGACCTCATCAGCCAGGAGGAGTACGCCGAGGCCGTGACGGCGCCGGTTACCGCCGGCCTTCACCGCGCCCAGGTGGAAGTGGATGCACCCTTCGTGGCCGAGATGGTCCGTCAGGAAATGGTCCGTCGCTATGGCGACGCGGCTTACGAAGACGGTTTTCAGGTTGTGACCACCGTGGATGGTCGCAAGCAGTCGGCGGCCGTCCGCGCGCTGCGCAACGGCCTGCTCGCCTATGACCAGCGTCATGGCTGGAGAGGCCCCGTCGGCCAGGTCCAGGTCCCCGACGATCCCTCCGACCAGCAGGCCTGGGCCTCGACCCTGGCTTCCTACTACCGTATCGGTGGTCTCGAGCCGGTGGTGGTTGCGGCCGCCGGGGAGACAGGTTTCGAAGCCGTCCGGCGCAATGCCGACCGGGTCACGGTGGACTTTTCCACCATGGAGTGGGCCCGCCCCTTCATCAATCGTAATCGCCAGGGCTCGGCACCAGAGCGGGCCGATGAAGTGGTCATGCCCGGTGATGTCGTGTTCCTGAGTCAGGATGAGGATGGCTGGGCTCTGTCACAGGTGCCGGAGGCCCAGGGCGCGGTGGTCGCGATCAATCCGGAAGACGGCGCCATCGAGGCGCTGGCCGGCGGTTTCGACTTCCGTCACAGCCAATACAACCGGGCGGTACAGGCCCTGCGTCAGCCGGGTTCTGCCTTCAAGCCCTTTATCTACTCCGCCGCCCTGGACAACGGCTTTACGCCGGCGACCCTTGTTAATGATGCCCCCGTGGTCGTGGAAGAGGCCGACATTGATCATACCTGGCGGCCCACCAATTACACCGGTCGTTTCTTTGGTCCCACGAGACTTAGAGAGGCACTGGTTCATTCACGCAATCTGGTGTCCGTTCGGGTCCTGCGGGATGTGGGTATTGGCCGGACAGCCGGGCACCTGCGGTCTTTCGGTTTTGATGACCGCGCCCTTCCCCGCGACCTGACTCTGGCACTGGGCACGGGTGAGTTGACCCCCTTGGATCTCACCCGTGGTTATGCGGTTTTTGCCAACGGTGGTCATCGGGTGGAGCCCTGGTTCATTGAGCGCATCATGGATCGCCGGGGCGAGCCCCTGTATCAGGCCCAGCCGGCCGTGGTCTGTCCCGAGTGCAGTGTCCCGGGCCTCGAAAACGGGCTGCCGGAAGAACTGCAAGCCGAGGATGCCAGCGATGCCTGGCAGCCATCCCTGCATGAAGATGAGCTCAACCCGGAATCACCCATCAACCTGGCTGAACGTGTGATCAGCCCGCAGAACGCCTATCTCATTGATAGCATGCTGCAGGATGTGGTCCGCCACGGCACGGGCCGCTTCGCCCGCCAGCAGTTGGGCCGCAATGACCTGGCGGGTAAAACCGGTACCGCCAACGAGTATCGCGATGCCTGGTTCAGCGGTTACACACCGGATCTGGTGGCCACCGCCTGGATCGGTTTCGACCGTTCTCAGCCCCTGGGTAATCGGGAGGGTGGCGCCCGTGCGGCGCTGCCCATCTGGACGGAATTCATGGGCGCGGCCCTGATTGGTGCCCCCGAGCGGACTCTGGATGAGCCGCCGGGTCTGGTGAGAGTCCGCATCTCCCGGGATACCGGTCTGATGGTGGGGGCTGATCATCCCAACGGCATGTTCGAGATTTTCCGCGAGGGGCAACTGCCCGAACGGGAAGATAGCAGTGATGAGGACAGTCCGGGGGCGGATGATCTCTTCTAGGCGCCAGCGCCCGACTGGCCAGGCTTTTTCATGAGTAGACGGCGGCCGCCCGCGCCGCCGTCTCTACCGTTCTTCTGGATTTCTTGCACTCCCGCTTGCTTTTCGGGTGCCGAAACCGGTATTTCTGTAAGCAGTTTCCATCCAGGGAGGTCGTCTCTTCATCCCATCCAGTCGCGTCACCAATCCCGCCCTATTTTTTCGGCCCGATCGAGGGGGTAACGATGACCAGACTCAGCACTGACAAGCGAAGCGAGGAAATCCGTCAGCGCATGGCCCAGGAGGCCGCCCGCATCCTCGCCGAGGAAGGGGTGCGTGATTATCTTCTGGCCAAGCGCAAGGCATCCGAACGTCTTGGTCTGGAGCGCAGCCAGCTTCGACGCATCATGCCCACCAATGTGGAAATCGAATCAGCCCTGAACGAACATCTGCGCCTGTTTCATGGCGAGACCCAGCCGGATCGTCTGCGGGAGCTACGCGAGACAGCGATTGAGGCGATGAAACTGCTGCAGGATTTTTCGCCTCGTCTGGTGGGGGGTGTACTTGATGGCAATGCCACCCTGCACGCCGACGTCAGCCTTCATGCCTTCGCCGACATGCCGGAGTCGGTCTATATGTTCCTGATGGACTCGGGTATCCCGGTGGAAACGGAGGAGCGTCGCCTTCGCCAGTCCAATGGCAAGCACGAAAATTACCCGGTCTACAGCTTCATGGCCGGGGATGTCAGCCTGGAAATCACTGTCTTCGGCCTCCACGAAAAAGGCCACGCCCCCCGCAGCCCCATAGACGGCCGGCCCATGAAGCGGGGCAATCTTGCCGCGGTGGAGGCCTTGCTGGAGGAGTGAGTCATCCTCAGGGCCTCGATTGTTGTATCGCCCTTCGTTAGCGGTGACGGGGTGTGCCGGCTTAGGTTTGGTGGTCGTCACCTGTGCCGTGCTCGGAGAGAGTTTGGTTAAGTCTTATGGCTTAGTCCCTTCCGGTGGCTTTTAGTCGCGAATGAATTCGCTCCCACGGTGCCAATAGCTTATGCCGAGGCCGCCGCGGGAGCGGATTTGTCCGCGAATAAACGGCCTGAATCGAAGGTAATCTGCTCGAATATCTGAATAAGCCTTCAGCAGGCACAGTCCAGGTGACCCCACCACAGGTAGGCCTTGGAGGTGACAGGGCTTTCCAGGACTGTGGGCGACAGGATGTCGCCCACAGAGTCCCCAGGGATGGGTTCACGACGTTCCTGGGAAGCCCTGTCGCCTCCAAGGCCGGGACGCAAACGTCACCGTCATCGAAAGGCACTGCAGCGGTCGAAGCCCTCAGCACAAAAACCTAAGCACAAAAAACGGGCGGCCAATGGCCGCCCGTTCCTGTTCTGCTGTCGGACCGCGATTACTTCCGGCGATCCAGGGGCACGTAATCCCGCTGGGTCTCGCCAACATAAAGCTGACGCGGACGACCAATGCGCATGGCCGGGTCACCGATCATCTCCAGCCAGTGGGCCGTCCAGCCCACCGTGCGGGCAATGGCGAACATCACCGTGAACATGCTGACCGGAATACCCAGGGCCTTGTAGATGATGCCGGAGTAGAAATCCACATTCGGGTACAGCTTCTTCTCGACAAAGTAATCATCGTTGAGCGCGATGTGCTCAAGCTCCATCGCCAGCTCCAGCAGCGGATCATTCTCCTTGCCCAGGCGCTTGAGCACCTTGTGGCACATCTCGCGAATGATCTTGGCGCGGGGGTCATAGTTCTTGTAGACCCGGTGACCGAAGCCCATCAGGCGGAACGGGTCGTCCTTGTCCTTGGC
>NZ_SLKM01000085.1:0-2516 GCF_007134575.1 Natronospira sp. | reverse complement strand
GGGCTTCTCCGATGCCTGCGCCCAGCAGGCCGTACTGGAGGCCAATCACTTTGCCGTGGGGGCCAGCCAGGGCGCCGAATACGCCCGGGAGGCGATGACCGAGCCCCGGGACGGCACCCTGCTCACCGTGCTGCATGAATTCGCCGAGAGTCTCCAGGCCCAGATAAGACAGACCAACGCCGATATCCGGCAGATGCTGGAGCATTCGCTGGAAGCCGCCGAACAGGCCCTGGCAAGAACACCCCAGCAACTTGCCGTGCTGCGCAGGGCCGGGGTGGTGGACGCCGGCGCCGAAGGCTTCGTGGAGCTGTTGCGCGGGATCAGCGAGTTCCTCCACGCCGGCCATATCCGCCAATTGCCGGAGCCGGCCTTCGACGAGGCGGTCGAGGCCCAGGCCCGGGCGGGGGTCAGCGATGACCCGAGCGAGTTTCGCTACTGCACGGAATGCGTCATTCGAGGCGAGGACCTGGACCCGCGAAAGATCCGGGAAGCACTGGCCGGCGAGGGCAACAGCCTGGTCATCGCCGGGGCCCGGCACAAGATCAAGGTGCACATCCATAGCAACGACCCCAGGCGCCTGTTCCGCCTGGCCGGGGAATTCGGCGAGGTCAGCGGCCACAAGGCGGATGACATGTGGCAGCAGCAGAAGGACGCCGCCGGCGGTGCTCGCCGTGTGGCCATCGTCACCGACTCGGCTGCAGACCTGCCCGAAGCCTTGCTCGATGAACTGGATATCCATGTGGTGCCGGTCCATGTCCGCTTTGGCGAGAAGACCTATCTGGACAAGCTCTCTCTGAGTGCCGAGGATTTCTACCAGCGCCTGAACGAAGACGGCGAGCATCCGGCCACTTCCCAGCCCGCACCCGGGGAGTTCCGGCGGGTGTTTCAGGTATTGGCTTCTCATTTCGACAGCGTTGTCGCCATTCATGTGACATCGCGAGGCTCGGGTACCTGGCAGTCGGCGGTCAGCGGTGCCCGTCGGGTGGAAGGAGCCGACATCCGGGTGTTTGACAGTCGCACGCTGTCGGCCGGACTCGGACTTCTGGTCCGGGAGGCGGCTGAAATGGCCCAGTCCGGGGCCAGTGCCGATGAGATCATGGCGCGGCTGGAAGACAGTCGACGCCGCACCCGTGTCTGGGGGGCGGTGCGCGATTTGAGTTTCGGGGTCCGCGGCGGCCGGGTGTCGCCGCTGAAACAGAAACTGGTGGATCGCCTGGGGCTGACCCCAATTCTCACCGCCTGGGGCAGTGGCAAGGTGGATGCCGGCGGCATCCTGTTCGGACAGGATCGGGTGGTGGAACGCTTGGCCCGCTTTGTCCGCCGCCGCGCACGCTCAAGCCGCCGCTATCGTCTGCTGGTGGGCCACTGCAACTGCCGCGAGGATGGCCAGGCCCTGCTCGCGCAATTGCGGGACGCCCTGCCCCTGGACGAAGAACCGACCCTGGTCTCGGTGGGGCCCGCCCTCGGCGCCCACGCCGGACCCGGGACCCTGGTGGTGGCCCTGCAGGAACAGGACAACGCCAGCCCATGATGGTACTGGGCGGGCTCACGGCCGCACTGCTGGCCGCTGCCGGGACCGCCTCGGGCAGTCTCTCCCAGCTGCACGACTACCATGTGCATATCGACGAGCGGCTATCGCAACTGTCGGTGGAAGCCTGCTTTGATGGCCGCGTTCCCGATCTCCTCTATGCCTCTCACAACTGGGCCGGCAATGTCCTTGAGCAGGCGGAGATGGTGGTGGACGGCAAGACCCGGCGACTGCGCCCGGATGAAAGACAGCGCCTGCGTATCCGCCAGCAACCCGATGATGGCTGCATTCGCTATCAGGTCGATCTGGGCCGGGCCGCACGCAGTCGCAACCTGGGCATTGCCGCCCGCGCCGGCGAGGCCCTGGTGATCTCACCCCGCATCTGGCTGTGGCAACCCCGCCGCTTGAGCCCCTATCAGGATATTGAGCTGCATTTCGAATTGGATGGGGAACTGCAGCTTTCCGGTCCCTGGCGTGGGCTATCGGAGGCGGGTGATGACAACCCGGCCCGGTTCGCACTCGGCTATCCGCCCCTGGGCTGGGATGCCAGCATGGTGGTGGGTGAATTCGATCAGCTCCAAATTGAGAGAGCCGGTACCCGACTGGGCGTGGCCATTACCAGTGGCCCCGGTGAAGCTGCCGACCCGACCCTGAGCCATGACTGGCTTGAGGCCGGCCTTGAGGCGGCAACAACCATCTACGGCCGATTGCCGACCGACCGTGTTCAGGCCGTGATCATTCCCCTGGACAGTGGCGATCGCCCGCTGTCCAGCGGCCGGGTCAGCCGGGCCGGTGGCCCCGGTCTGCTGCTGGGCATGAAGGCGGGTTTTCCCGACTCGGCCTATCGTCCCGATCCCCTGATGGCCCATGAGTTCATGCACCTGCTGCATCCGCCGGTGCAGCGGGAACATGCCTGGCTGTCCGAAGGCATTGCCACCTACTACCAGTACATCGGCCTGGCCCGGGCCGGACACCTGTCAGCGGAAAG
>NZ_SLKM01000106.1:0-2524 GCF_007134575.1 Natronospira sp. | reverse complement strand
TGCAGCGCATCACCCTGCCCAAGATCCTCGAAGCGCTGGAAAACATGGCGCCCGAGGTTACCGTTCCCGACACCGTCATCGCCGGGGCGCGGGATTCGCTGCAGCGGATGCTCGACGTCGGCCGGAAGAAAGCGGCCTGATGGGGTAAGGGGTCAGGAGTGAGGGGTTAGGGGCGAGAAGACCCAGCCACAAAAGAAAGCCCTGCCAGTTGGCAGGGCTTTTTCAATTGGCGGGCGGCGTGCCAGAAGAAGGATTGTTATCGCGGATAAATCCGCTCCCACGGTGCCACCCTGAGGCCCGGATTTTGCTCCTTTATCCTGGCGGCCTTCGGCCGGCTACGCCGCCTGGCTTTCCAGGTTTTCACGGATGCGATCGGCGATGAAGCCATTGACCTCGCTCACCCCGTGCGCCTTTACCAGGGCAAAATACTCCCGCATGAGGACCGGGTCGCTCTGAATGCGGATGAATACCTGCTGGGAGATGGGACCGGAGAAACGCTCCAGCAAACGGTCGACGAATTGATTCAGGTCCATGCCTCACTCCTTTACCCACTACGGTTTGATCCAGGGTTAATTGGGCTGACAACCCCAGAATAGCCGCAGAAAGCAAAAAGTCAACAAATTCCTCAGCTTGGAAAAATGTCCTGAAACTTTACTCAAGAAGTGCTTTTATCAAAACCTGCAATAAGTAACTGAAATTCCTCGACTTCTCTCCGACTCAAGGGCAGCAGAGGCTGACGAACATCCCCGGCCTCGATGCCGAGGCGCACGCGCGTCCCCAGCTTGGCTTTCTGGTTGTAGCCCCCGCCTTCCATGTCCCGGATGATCGGCATCATGGCTGCCATGCCGGCCCGAACGGACTCGAAATCTTGCCGCTCGGCCGCCGCCAGCATGGCGGCCTGTTCGGCGGGGAAGACATTGGCCGAACCGCTGATCCAGGCACGCGCGCCCCACCAGAGGTGATCGGCGGCCTGGTCATCACAGCCGCAGATCAGCTGAAAATCAGAGGGGCATTGATCGCGCAGGGCCAGCAGTCGGCTGAAATCACCACTGCTCTCCTTGATCCCGACGATATTGTCCACCTCGGACAAGGCCAGCACGGTATCCACCTCAATCTGTACCCCGGCCCGCACCGGGAAATCGTAGAGCACCAGGGGCAGCGCCGTGGCCGCGGCGACAGCCTTGAAGTGCGCGAGGATCTCATGCTGCTCGGGGAGGCTGTAGGCGGGGGGTGACATCATCAGGCCATCACAACCCAGGTCCCGGGCCTGGCGGGCCCGCAATTCGCCCTCGCGGGTATTGAGGGCATTGATGCCGGCCAGGACGCTGACACGACCATTCACCTGCCGAACCACCCGCTCGATCAGGGCCTGGCGTTCGGACTCATCCAGAGTGTAGTACTCGCCGGTGGTACCACAGGCGATCAGCCCACTCGCTCCGGCTTCCAGCTGGGCTTCGACAATGGCATCCACCGCAGTCAGATTGAGCGCCCCGCTGGCGTCGAAGGGGGTCACGATGGGGGTGAACAGGCCTTTCAGGGTCATGGTGCCTCCTCCAACTTACAGCGCTTTGGGCTTGCCGAAGCGGGACAGACGATAAGGGTCAACTGGAATCGGGGGCTCGGCCTCATTGGCCAGCGCCGTGACAATACGGGCGGTAAAGGCGGACTGGGTCAAACCGAGGTGATGGTGGCCGAAAGCCAGCAAGAGCCGTCCGCCGGGCCCAAGCCGGTCGATGACCGGCAGGCAATCGGGCAAGGTCGGCCGGAAGCCCATCCAGGGCTCAGCCTCGCTATCCGCCAGGGACGACGCCAGCAAGGCATTGGCGTGCTCACGCAGAACCCAGGCGCGACGCCAGTTGGCCGGGCGTTCCAGCCCCCCAAACTCCACCGTGCCGGCCAGACGCAGGCCCCCGGACATGGGCGTCATGATGAAACGCCGTTCCGCCGAGGCAATGGCCATAGGCAGCCGTTCACCTTCGGCGGGCAGCATCAAATGGTAGCCACGCTCGGTATCCAGCGGCGGTTTCAGCCCCGTTGCCTGATGGACCAGGGGCCGGGAATGGGCACCGCAGGCAATCAAGACCTGGCGGGCATTGATCACACCCTGGTCGGTCTCAACATGGACGCCGTCATCGGTGAACCGGACCGCCCTGCCTTCGGCCTGCCGGTAATCAATCCCGTTCTGAAGGCAATGGGTCCAGATATGCTCGAGTACGGCCAAGGGATCGGTGACATGCCCGGTCGCGGTAAAGTGCAGCGCCCCACGCACACGCTCACCCAGGGCCGGCACCCGCTCTCTCGCCTCAGCACCATCAATGAGGGAAACAGGCACGCCATGCGGCTGCGTTTGTTTCATCCCTCGTGCAAGCTTGCGGGCCGTGCCCTTTTTCTCGAACACCGTCAGCGATTCCTGGCTGCGGATCAGAGACATGCCCCCGGTTCGCCCCAGCAACTCCCGCCAGGCACCCAGGCTGCCCCCGCTCAGGGCCGCCAATCCCTCCGTGGTCCGCCGAACCTGGCTGGA
>NZ_SLKM01000132.1:0-2531 GCF_007134575.1 Natronospira sp. | reverse complement strand
TTCGTTAAAAGTCGGTAAAACAATAGAAATATCGAGGTTGTCATCTCTGTCTGATGCATTACTATCTGGATCAAAAGTTTCGTACTCTCTCACTTTGAGATCATCAAGAATGAGCTTGGAAACCTTTTTACCTTCCTTAACGGCATAGTTAACCCCGCGGTCATCGGGAAAGATCTGAGAGAAATTGGAAAGAAAGACCCCAGGCACCGGACTTCTGTAGTCCGGGATCTTATCTTTATAGTTCACATCAACTATATGCTGAGCATTTTTAAATCTAAATATCGCCGAATCCATGATTGAGCGTTCATCAAAATTGGGAAATATCTTTTTAACACCACCGATCCACTCCTCCTCTATCTCCCTCTCCGTTGAACTGAAATAACGATGGTCATGAGGAACATACGCTCCGATGTAGTATATGTTCTTCCCATTTAGTCTCTCAGTTCCAACCAAGGCTGAAAGACTAAGCAAAACAAGAAAGGGATGTTCTTCGTCGTTTATGTTATGCCAGTAATAGTCCGTAAACTTCTCATCAGTTGCAAAGACCATTAAAACCGAACCCAGATAATCGATTGATTTGAGCTTATCCAGATACTCTTGATCGACCTGCGAATTACTCTCTATCATATTCGCGAAAACATGACTTGGAGTGGTAGCCAAGACAGAGTCATACGCAAGGTCTTTACCGTTTACACTGACCTGGACCTTCTCCCCGATCTCGGTGATATACTTTACTTTTGTCCCGTAAACTATTTTCACACCGTTGGCTTCGGATCTATCTATCAACGCATCAATGAATGTTTTGAACCCGCCATCGAAATAGCCCAGTTTTTCGGTAACATCACCTTTGTCCTTTGAGTTGGCTCTTACATTCACCCTCGACCAAACATATGACATAGCGATCTTGTCATAGTGATCAAAGAACTTACCTTTCAGTATCGGCTCCCAGATCACTTTAGTTACCCTTTTCCCCGCAAACCTATTCATCCAATCCATGGCGGTGACCTTAGTAAAATGATTCCAACGGGTCTGTTTACCCAAGTAAAGAGCCACCAAACCGGCACGAACTCTCTGAAAGAGGTTAAGAGGCGTAAACCCGAGCAAATCCTTGGGAGTCATGAAAGGATAAAGCTCATCTGCATAGTAGAGAGACAGAGAGCTTGAATGGAAATTAAGTCTATCCTTAACCCCGATCTCTTCGGCCAAAGAGATGATATCGGAATCGGTTTTATACAGAAAATGATACGCTCTCTCGAGAGGAACGCCTTCCATCTCAAAGCCGGAAACCAGTCCACCTGCATACGGTTCCGACTCATAGACTGTTACACTGTGTCCTGCTTTTGAAAGCTCATAAGCAGCCGTCAAGCCAGTAAAGCCGGCGCCTATTACCGCTATACTTTTTGACTCTGTTTTTCCTGCATAGTCATCACCGGTCTCATCAACCTCCTTCCTTTCCCCCACACGAAAGGTTAGAGTCGAGTTAAGGATGTACTGAAGAGCGACAATCGGAGGCAAAGAAAATACTTTAACTATGTTCGCACTGAACATCTCTCCGGCAAGGATGTGGAGAGAAAGAGCACTCAAAACAAGTCCCAAAAAACTAATGGAGAAGAAGTAAACAAGACGGGACTTTAAGAAATCTTTGGTCTTGAAGTTAAGATGAACATTTGCAAAAAAGCTTGCAAAAGTGGCAGCCGAAACCGAAAGGATAGTGGAGAGCACTGGATGGACATACAAGAAGTTGAACAGAATGAAAAAGAGTGACATGTCTAAAAAGACCGCCGAAAGTCCGATCATGCCATATATTATGGTATTTCTCAGTTTGAAAATACCCAATATTTTTTCTTGTATTGGTGTTATATATTGCCGTATATACATAGGTGTATAAGGTTAGGTGTCTCTCTTCTTATAAGCGCTTCGAATTAGATTCTCTATCGGTTTCAATAGGATCGAGCTGCTTCATATCCGAACCGAGACATTCAGGTCTGTTCATGATGTTTAGAGTTAAATAGTTTTCCGCATCACTCTATACAGAAGAGAAAGGGTTCTCTTCTCTACTTTCCCGGACAGGTTTTGCGAATGAAGTAATCGAAAACTTTTAAAAACAGATATCTGATTCCAGCAATAAAGTTTTCATTCAGTCAGTGGAAAAGGGATTATAAGTACATTTTTGATTCCCCTCTTCTCCGCCGTTTTATAAAATAAGGAATATTTAAAGGTCGTTGAGGATAGTGATCGGCTAAACTTTTGGCCACCTTTAAAATGTGGAGTGAGGTTAGTTTGACCCAATTTAAAATAGAACCGTTATATTTCAAACCGTCTAACTCTACTTTTCCATTAAGAGAAACAACTCACTCATACTGAGTTGTTTCTATCCTTCTTTCAGGAGTTCTGAACTTAAACAGTTCGACTATATAACTGGAAAGTTTAAAAACTTCTGTTCAGTATTCCGGTTTCTACAAATATAGGAGATCACAGAGTTGATATTGCCGACTTTAGATCTTCAGATCTGATTGCCGATACGAACTGTT
>NZ_SLKM01000260.1:0-2542 GCF_007134575.1 Natronospira sp. | reverse complement strand
GCTGAACCCGGTTCACGCCAGGAACGCGTGGATGATATGAACGGCCGCGAGGGAGACGTACTGTTCGTGAATGATGAGATCTTGCCGGAGCTGACCATCCGCAGCGGGGAAACTCAGCGGTTGCGGATCGTAAATGCCTCCGGTGCCCGGATTTACCGTCTGGCACTTGAAGGGCATACCTTTACCCACATTGGTAGTGACGGCGGACTGTTTGAGCACCCAAAAGAAGTGGATGAAATCATTCTTTCAAACGGCGAACGGGCCGAGCTTCTTGTTCACGATACCGGCGAACCTGGGACAAAAGTTACCCTTCAGGATCTGCCCTACGACCGCTACATGCCGATGTTTCGCCCATCGAACTGGGACGAAACCAACGATCTGCTGACTCTGTGGTATACGGATGATTCCCCTTTAGAAGAAACTTTTGATGTACCGGAAACCCTGCGAAAAATCCCGGAACTGAATATAAATGCCGCAACCGAAACACGGGTCATGCGGATGTCCAACGGCAAAATCAACAGCAAAACGATGGACATGAACCGCGTTGATGAAACGGCTGAACTGGGCGCTACCGAAATCTGGGACATCCGAAACCTGGTGGGCATGGATCACCCGTTTCACCTGCACGGCTTTCAGTTCCAGGTGATCGACCGCAATGGCGAGGCGGTCTCACAGCGTAAATGGGAAGACACGGTAAATGTACCCGGCTTCGAAACGGCTCGCTTCATTGTGCGATACGACAACTATCCCGGCAAGTGGATGTTTCACTGCCACATCCTCGACCACGAAGACCAGGGAATGATGGGGGTGTTAGAGGTTAAATAAACGACCTGACAGAGTCCGAGTGAAGCGAGGTCCTGTCAGAGTCGTCGGTTTTGTTCAAAAAAAAAGTGCCTGTGCAAGCACACACTTGCGCCTATCTGGATATTAACCGACCTGTCAGCGTACCGAACGGAGAGAGGTTCCTGACAGCGTCTGTTCCCTCAACCTGGCGCAAGCGTCCGCTTGTGTAGTACCAGCAGGATCGAAACGACTATTGTGAACTAAGAATAAATCAATTATACAGAGTTGTCGTCCCGAATTAACTTGGAACGACTTACATATAACACAAAAACAAGAAGATGATGAAAGAACAAAAAACTACATCACACTTCTCCATAACACTTTTTACACTCATTTTTGGCTTTGTATTTATCACTTCATCATGCCAGCAGGCTAATCGTGAAACAGCTGCAACCCAACACGAAGAGCTGGCCACCAGCTACATCGAGGCCTTCAACGCTCAAGACCGCGCGGCCCTGGAAGAGATTCTTGCCGATCCGCAGACCGACGATGGGGAAGAAATGACACGCGAGTCCTACCTCGAACGCGTCGAAGGGCTCTGGGACGTCTTCCCGGACATAGAGTTTGAACCCACACATGTCCTGGACGCCGAGGGCTACGTGGCCGTTCGCGGCGTATATATGGGCACCGGCGATGGCGAGTATCGCGGCTATGATATCGACGACCAGGAGTTCGAAGTATCGCAGATCATCCTGTTCGACGTGCAAGAGGGCCAAATTGCCGGGTCGTATGCAGAAAGGGACAATCTCGACCTCTGGGAGCAGCTGGGTGTCTTGGAGAGTCCATTCGAGAACTCCAACCAGGACGAGGAGACCCTGCAACGACTGGAGCGCGAAGTGTTCGATGCCTTTGAGCTGCCGGGAGACGCCGAGGCCATTGATCGGCTGTATTCCGAGGACTTTCTTGCCATCAACGATGACGCCAGTTATTCCGATAAGCAGAATGCCGTGGAGGTCGTCGAGACCGGCCGCTTTCCCGTTGTGGAGGAAGTCCTCAACGACGAGACGCGCATCCGGCGATTCGGGGAGACCGCAGTGATCACCGGCCGCTCGAAGTGGGTGGATCCCGAGGGGGAGGGCACCGGCGATGTGCGCCACACGATGATCTGGCTGAAAGAGGACGGTCGCTAGCAGATGGTCGGCTGGCAGGGGACGCCGCTACTCGAAGAAGCAGCATCTGGACCGAACCGCGATTAGAGGTGAGCGACAGGCTGCAATCAACCTTTCTGGTGCAATCGTCCGCTTTTGCCAGTGCCAGCAGGATCGAAGCTTCTGCTTCGACAAATATCGATATGAAGAAAGTATTTAATACAAAAGAAACATCAGATCAGGATATCCAACTTAAATATCAAACATAAATCAACTAACTATGCGATTACATAACACGTTTCCCGTTTCTTACACTATCTTATTAATTTTCATTTCAGTCTTGGCACACTTTGCTTTCTCATCCCAGCAGTCTGATAACGCTGCGGTTGCGGCTCAAAACGAAGAGTTGGCGATGAACGAGATCTCGGCCCACAACTCCATGGACTTCGACATTCTTAAGGGACTACTGACGGACATCGATGCAGAAGTACTTCCCGAGTCCGCCGTCCTCGAAGCGTGCTATGAGCAGCTTGGCGTCTTCATTCTACCGGCCAGCGATGCCGAGCCCTACCTGCCCGAGGGATTCGAACCCTTACAGCCCGAGGGGTTCG
>NZ_SLKM01000318.1:0-2543 GCF_007134575.1 Natronospira sp. | reverse complement strand
CAGCACACATTCGGGCTGGGGCTGTAAGCCAGGTGTGAAATGAAAAATGAATGAGATATTTGAGTTGTGATTTCAGTTTGCGGAGCATACAGCTCCCTGAAATCCGCTATGAGTTGCCTCGATGACAATGAGGTGATGGGGTTTTATCATCAATAGCTGGTGCGGACCAAAACAAAGATAATGCCCGCCTAAATACCCAGCGCAATATTATTACCAGTTTATAAAGTCTGTGGAAGAATAACCATTCATACCAAGCCGATATATTTTTAAAACTTTTTAGCCTTGAAAGGGTTGAGCAAACTTTAGCGACCGGGCCAGTGGAGATCAGTATATGGATCTTTCTGGTTGTCTATAGGTGTTGGGACAGACACAACCTGGAGCTAATCCTGAACAGTTTGGCATAGAGATTCATTTAGGCTGGAGACCCGACACACAAATCCACTCAAGATGATTTATCCGTCTCTCTGAGGTTGAGACTCAGATAAAAGCCTGGTTGCATAAAGTGAGAATCCTTTTTAATAGCCTCTGTCTGAACGATGGAGAACCAAGCACTTCCCTTATACAGTCTTTGCCAATGCTCGCATCGCTGCAGTAATGGTCATTGCCTATAGCCGGGAGTGTCTTGAAAAGCCTAAAAAGACGATTCGGGATCACGATGGGCGAAAGTCGAGGCCAAAAACAGGCCACGAGGCTTAGCCCGGATTTCTCACTAAGCTCATCTTTTTCCCACGTAATGAAATTTTTTCTTTATCAAGGCCAAATTGCATAAAAATTTTGTAGAACAGGCTTAAGTAAAAAGGTAGCGAAAACGTACCTGATACGTTGAACACTCCATTTTAGATTCTCCCATAGCATTATAACAAAAAAATCCCTTGTTAAACGAATGACAAGGGATTCTTGAATTAAATCTTCATAACAAAAATAAAGAAAACGGGATCAAGCAGTGTACTGAACTACTTTTTCTTATCTCTCAGTTTCTTTAACCCATAAGCCCCACCTGCAGCAGCTAATAAAGCTAAACCTCCATCGATAGGCGCTTGTGTTGGTTTGTTTGGCGGAGGCGGAGGAGCTTGTCCCATTAAAAGGTCTGGCAGAAAAATTACTGCTATCACAATAACGATTACGATTAATATTACTTTTTTCATGGCCTTTATGGTTTGTTTTTTAACATTCGTGAGCTACTGAAAATTTTAACCGGCCCACTATCTGTACGGGCCGGTAATCGTTTATTTTATTTGACGAGTGTCATTCTCTTGTTGAGAACTGTAGAGCCCGCTGTTAACCTGTAGATATACACACCGCTTGTTAAATGAGTAGCATCGAAGTTTACCGTATGGATGCCGGCAGTCTGCTGGCCTTCTGCAAGAGCAACAACCCGCTGACCCAGCATGTTATAAACTTCAAGAGTTACATTCGCATTCTTGGGCAATGTGTACTCAATGGCTGTAGTGGGGTTAAACGGGTTCGGATAGTTCTGCTTGAGCCTGACATCCTGTGGTAGGTCATTATCAACTTCAGCAGATGCACGTGTTGTTATCACGAACCTGTCGTCTCCCACACCCTTGGACAATTGAGTCACTCCCATGCTGCATCGATCAGTGTCGGGGCTGACTATTTTTGCAGCTCCATTACTAATGGTAAACTCGTAGCTGAACGATTCATCAATCCGCAGCCTGGTATTGGTTTTACGGTCTGTGAAGTACAGATCATGGTTCAGCACCAGCTCCAGGTCCGTTACCGTGATGGTATAGGTGCCCGGTATCGTTGTCTCCATTCTAAGTGGCACCTCAAAATCCTCGGCAGGGATTGGATAGTGACCTATATCAAACAGCGTACCGTCAGCTTTCCTGGAGGCAAGCATAGCATAATTGGCAGACATGGCCTCCAACTGAAGCGCATCCCCTCTGATTTGGTCAAACGAGCCACGATCAGAAAACGTCATCCATGCAGATCTGCTGATCTCACCTGAACTCATTTCGAGACGTATATAGTTTTTTTGCTGTGTTTTGCCAAAAAATTCGGCTGTACTGTTGGACTTTGAGGCTTCAGTAAATGTAAGTGATGCATCGGCACCATTATTCTGTACAAAGAAGCCCTGGAATGAATGAATCAATCCACCCGGTATCTCGCCAATAACTGTACCGTTAA
The DNA here is from genome assembly GCF_007134575.1 of Natronospira sp. Lineage (NCBI taxonomy): Bacteria > Pseudomonadati > Pseudomonadota > Gammaproteobacteria > Natronospirales > Natronospiraceae > Natronospira > Natronospira sp. The sequence continues at coordinate 395 of NZ_SLKM01000318.1, read as the reverse complement.
TATCTTCTCCGGTAGTGGATACCCAACCGCCATCGGGTGAAATAGAGTGATCCCATATATATGCCACACCAGTTAAATTATTTGTGGTAAGCGCATTGAAATCTATTGCACTATAATAGGGGTTGCCTACAAGTGTGAATCCGTTTGGATCACTGTTCAACGGGGGAGAAACATCACCCGTATGTTCGGTACTCGAGTTTACCGATAACGCAACCGGACCTTCAGAGTCTGGATCATTAAAAACGTTTTGTTCAAATTTACTTAATAAAAATCCGGTGCCAGCAGGTATGGTGGCTGTTAAGTCTGAAAGAACCTCCCAATCGGCTTGGTCATCCCCGGAAACATTCGGCCATAACCAAACATTCGGATCTCCAAAGGGGAAATGATTTGACTTG
>NZ_SLKM01000059.1:0-10249 GCF_007134575.1 Natronospira sp. | reverse complement strand
GGCGGCTCGGGCCGCTTTGCCGGAAGGTGAGCACCGCAGCCGCTGGGATCCGCGGGAGCAGTCGGCGGCCGCCGAGGCGTTGCTTGACCTGTCCAGCACTCTGGCGGTGATCAACGAGCAGCTCGAGACCCTGGGCGGGCACAGTCGAGAGCTGGACAATTGCCGGCGCCGGGGCCTGGCCCTGCAGGAGCGACTGGGACTGTTTCTGCAACAAGACCCGGAAGAGGCGCTGGTTCGCTGGATGGAGGTGAGTGAAAGGGGCTTCATTCTCCATGCCACGCCCCTGTCCACCGCCGATCGTCTGGGGGAGTGGATTGGGAACGTGCCGGCAAGCTGGGTGTTCACCTCGGCGACCTTGGCCGTGCGCGAGGAGCTGTCCCACTTCCGTCAACGCCTGGGCCTGGAGACGGTTGATGAACTGGTGGTGGGCAGTCCCTTCGACTATGCGCGCAATGCAGTGCTTTACCATCCGCGGGAGCTGCCGCCGGTCAACGCCCCGGATTATGTGGAGCGTTTTGCCGAGGTGGTATTGCCACTGGCCGAAGCGGCCCCCGGCGGCAGTTTCTTTTTGTTCACCAGTCACCGGGCATTGCGGCAAGCGGCGGCCTATTTGGCAGATCGGACCGAGCGGGAGGTGCTGGTTCAGGGCGACGGGCCCAGGGCCCGCCTGTTGGCAGCCTTCCGGGAGAACGGCCGGGCCATCCTTCTGGGGACACAGAGCTTCTGGGAGGGGGTGGACGTGAAGGGTGAGGCGCTGAGTCTGGTGGCCATCGACAAACTGCCCTTCCAGTCGCCGGGGGATCCGCTGATCGAGGCCCGGATCGAGGCCATCCGGGAGCGGGGCGGTTCCCCCTTCATGGAATGGCAACTGCCCCAGGCGGTGATCACCCTCAAACAGGGGGTCGGGCGTCTGATCCGTGATGTTGAAGATCGGGGCGTGATGGTGATCGGTGACCCCCGCTTGATGCAGAAGGGCTACGGCAAGATCTTCGTGGACAGTTTGCCGCCCATGGCCAAGACTCGGGACGGAGAAAAAGTGAAACGCTTTCTGGAAAGCCTCGGCCGACAGGCGCCTGAGTTCGAGGAGGAACCGACATGAGCAGGCTTGCCATTGATACCGCCACCGAGGCCTGCTCGGCGGCGCTGGAGCATGGCGGTCGGGTCTATCACCGCTATGAAGTTGCGCCCCGTCGCCATGCGGATCTCATGCTCCCCATGATAGAAAGCCTGCTGGCAGAGGCGGGCTGCGACCGCCGCGAGATTGAGTGGATTGCTTTCGGCCGCGGGCCGGGTGCCTTCACGGGGGTGCGCATTGCGGCCGGCATCGCTCACGGCCTCTCTCTGGGGGTCGGCTGCGGTCTGGTGCCGGTATCCAATCTGGAAGCTCTCGCAGTGGCTGCCGCGACAGAGCGGGGAGAAGCCCAGGTGCTTACCGCCATCGATGCCCGCATGGGCGAGGTCTACTGGGCCGGTTTCGGCGTTGATGGTGATCAGCTGAAAGTGATCGCGCCCGAACAGGTCTGTCCACCCAGTGCCGTCAGGGCGGGAGATATCGCGGTAAAGCAGGCGCTGGCCGTGGGGACCGGATGGGGCACCCATGGTGATGCCTTGATAGAGACACTGGGTGTTAGCCCCGCGACCATAATCCCGGATGCACTGCCGGATGCAGCCGTCATGCTTCGTATTGCCATGACCCGCGTCGCCCAGGGGACCCGCCCACAGGCACCCAGCGCGGCACAGCCGGTTTACCTGCGGGACAAGGTTGCCGTCCCTGGCGGTGGGACAAATCCATCCTGATTGTCATCATCCGGGCACGAAACTGTCATTTCGCTGTAATATTGCACTGATGTAATCCGCATGGGTTTCAAGCATGGAAGGTTCCATGAGCGGAAAACAGATATTGATCGTTGAGGATGACGCGGCCATCCGGGAGATGATCGCATTTTCTCTTAAGCGGGCCGGTTTTGCGGTCAGTGAGGCGGAGGATGCGGAGCAGGCCCGGTTGAGAATCGCAGAGCAGCTGCCTGATCTGGTGATCCTGGACTGGATGCTGCCCGATACCAGTGGCCTGGAATATGCCCGCTTTCTGAAGCGGGAAGAGCTGACCCGCCGGTTGCCGGTGATCATGTTGACTGCTCGTTCCGAGGAGGATGACAAGATCCGCGGCTTTGAGAGCGGTGTGGACGATTACATCACCAAGCCTTTCTCCTCTCGTGAAATGATCGCCCGGATCGAAGCCGTGCTGCGTCGTGCAGCGCCGGAGAGCGAAGACGAGCAGGTCAAGATCAATGGCCTGGAAGTGAACCTTGCCAGTCACCGGGTCTCTGCCGATGGTCAGTCCGTGGACCTTGGTCCCACGGAATATCGCTTGCTCACCTTTTTCATGACCCACCCTGATCGGGTCTACACTCGCGGGCAGTTGCTGGACCGGGTCTGGGGCAGCAATGTCTATGTGGAGGAGCGTACGGTGGATGTGCATATCCGCCGTCTGCGCAAGGCCTTGGCGCCCGTGGGCTATGACAACTATGTGCAGACGGTGCGGGGAACCGGTTACCGTTTTTCTTCCGACTGATGAGCGCCCGGTGACCCCGGGGAAAGGGAGGGTCGGTCAATGCGAGCGCTCTGGTCGCTGGAACTGCTCAGGATTGTGCTGCTTCTGGTGCCGGCGGGCCTTCTGGGCTGGTTGAGCATCGGTCTGGCACCCGGGCTGGTTGTTGGCTTGTCCCTGTATGCCGCCTGGCATCTCTGGCAACTTTATCGTCTGGAGCGCTGGTTTCGGCTGGATCGGAAGAGAAACCCTCCGGTGGGGTCCGGTCTCTGGGGAGAGGTTTTTGATCATTACTATCGACTCCAGCAACGTCATCTAAACCGAAAACGCCGCCTTGCCCGTGTGCTCCGGGAATTCCGCAGTTCCACCGAGGCCATGCCTGATGGCACCGTGGTGCTGGACCGGCAGGGTCATATCGTCTGGTTCAATCAATCGGCCCAGGCAATGATTGGTCTCAAGGGCAGCCAGGACCTGGGGCAGCCCATCAGCAATCTCTTGAGGGAGCCACGCTTTCTCAAGCAGCTTTCCTCGAGAGAGGCCCCGGAAACCATTGAAGTCGGTTCACCAATCCATCGTGACCGGTGGCTCAATCTGAGCGTCGTCCCCTATGGCGAGGGTCAGCGCTTGCTGTTGATCCGAGATGTGACCCGTTTGCACCGCCTGGAACGCATGCGGCGCGATTTTGTCGCCAATGCCTCCCACGAGCTTCGCTCTCCCTTGACTGTGGTACAGGGCTATCTGGACGCACTGGGAGAGGATCCCCATGTGCAGTCCGAATGGCAGCGGCCGGTGGAGGAGATGCAGCGACAGACCCAGCGCATGACTTCAATTGTCAATGACATGCTGGAACTGTCTCGGTTGGAGACAGAGGAGCCGGATGCGATCCGGGATCCGGTGGATGTGAGAGGCATGCTCAACCGCCTCAGGGAGGAAGCCCTGGCGCTGGGGAAAGGGCCGCGGGATGTGCAGGTTGAAGTAAGTGGACGGCCCATGATGCTGGGTGTGGAATCAGAGCTCTATAGCGCCTTCTCCAATCTCGTATTCAACGCCATGCGTTACACGCCGGAATCCGGCAGTGTTCGGCTTGTCTGGGATATTACGCCGGCCGGTTCAGGGCGTTTCTCCGTAATTGATACGGGTCAGGGTGTTGAGCCCAAGCATATCCCTCATCTTACTCAGCGTTTTTACCGTGCCGATCCGGCTCGGACCCGAAAAGAAGGCGGCACCGGTCTGGGCCTGGCAATTGCGAAACATGTCATACAGCGACATGGCGGTCGTCTGGAGATTGAAAGTCAGCCCGGCAAGGGCAGCACTTTCCGTTGCATACTTCCTGCCGATCGTGTTCAGGCATCACCAAATTGAAACAAAGGCTTCACGTACTCGTCATTCATTGGGCCTAGGATGCCCCTGTCACTTCGGGACCTTTTATAGGAATCCCTGGTGGAAGGGGCCCGGGAATTTGTCCGGCGCGCCAATACCTGACTCGATAAATTACTGAGGCTGTAAGGAGAATATTGAATGAACATGATCAAGTTCGGCACGCTTGCCCTCACTGCCGCTATTGGCGTCTCCGTTGCGGTGCCGGCCATGGCCGATCCCAAGCCCCGGGGGCGGATACATCTCGACTACGCCTTGCATGATGAAGATAATATCGATCTGGCGGATGGTCATCGACTCCGTCGTGCCCGTCTGGGTGTGAGTGGCAGTGTTGACGACAACTGGTCCTATCAGTCGGAAATCGACTTCGCGGAAAATGGTGTTGGCTTTCGCGATGTCTATCTGCGTTATACGGGCCTGGAGAATGGTGACCTCACTATCGGCCATTTCAAGGTGCCTTTCGGCATGGATGAGCTGACCAGCTCGAATCACCTTGCTTTCATCGAGCGGTCCCTGCCCACCAGCTTTGCTCAGTCCCGTCGTACCGGCTTCGGTTACCGCAGCGGTGGTGATAACTGGGGATTCGCCAGCATGCTCTTTGGCCAGGGGGTCGGAACCAACAATGACCGTGTTTCTGACGGTGCTGACGAGGGTTTTGGTATTGGCGCCCGCATTTTCGGCACCCCGGTGAACAATGACAACAGTATTCTCCACCTGGGCGCGGCCTTTACCAGCGAAGACACTGCTTCCAGTGAGGACGAAACCGCACGCTTTCGGGCCCGTCCCGAGTCCCGGGTCACGGGTATTCGACTCGTGGATACCGGCACCATCGATGAGGTTGACCGAATCAACCGCTTTGGCCTGGAGGCCGGTTATCAGGTTGGTGCCCTGACTCTGCAAGGTGAGTATCTGTCAGTGAGCGCGGACCGGAAAAGCGGCTTCAGCGATGTGGATTTTGATGGCTATTACGCCCAAGCCAGTTACGTCTTCGGGGGCTCGAAGCGGGCCTACCGTGGCGGTGCCTTCCGTAACCCGGAAGTCGGATCCTGGGAAGTTGCCCTGCGCTACAGTCATATTGATCTGAATGATGGCGATTTCCAGGGTGGTGAACAGGACAATATCACCCTCGGCTTGAACTACTATGCCGCCAAGAATGTTCGGTTCATGTGGAACTATATCGCGGTGGACGCCGATATGGGTGGCGTATCGGACAAGCCCAATATCTTCCTCTTCCGGACTCAGGTTTCCTTCTGACACCCTCTTAGTAGTAGGTGCTTTTGTGAAAGGCCCTGTCTTCGGCAGGGCCTTTTCTTGTTTTGCTGGTCCCGCCCTATAGACCAGCGGCATGGTGGTTCTGGCCGGGGCCATAGATAGGCCATGGCAAGCCGAAGGCAAAGCCCTGCCGGCTCCAAGGCCGGGACGCAAGCTGTCATTGCCATGGAAGGGTAATATCCCGACTGATCAACGCCTGGGAGCGGTCACAAAACTGTCAAATCACTTTCCTACCATTGTCATTCTTCAGGCCGACAATGCTCCTGCGTATCGGGGAGACACTGGGTTTCCCTGCATTGACTCGCAAACCTGAAGAGGGAAGTGACCATGCTGAGAAAGCTGATGACCGCCGGAATTGTCGCCGGACTGGCTGCCCCCGTCGTGGCGGTAGCCGATGTGGACCCCAACCTGCCCGAATACGAGGCCGTCTCCGGGATTTCCGGAAACCTGTCCTCCCAGGGCTCGGATACCCTGAACAACCTCATGGCCCTGTGGGCCGAGGAATTCCAGGACTTCTATCCCAACGTCAATATCCAGATCCAGGGTGCCGGCACCTCCACCGCCCCGCCCGCCCTGGCCGAAGGGACCGCCAACTTCGGGCCCATGAGCCGTGGCATGCGTGACAGCGAAATGGCCGACTTCGAGCGGGCACATGGTTATGAAGCCACACTGGTGCCGGTGGCCATCGACGTGCTTGCGGTCTACGTCAATCGGGACAATCCCATCGACGGTCTTACCATTCCGCAGATAGACGCCATTTTCTCCGACACCCGCCGCTGTGGTCACGATGAAACCATCACCCGCTGGGGGCAGGTCGGCCTGAGTGGTGCCTGGTCCAACCGGGATATCACTCTCTACAGTCGTAATGCCGTCTCCGGGACCTATGGCTACTTCCGTCAGCATGCCCTCTGCGATGGCGACTTCAAGGATGCCATCAACGAGCAGCCCGGTTCCGCCTCCGTGGTGCAGGGCGTCACGGAATCCCGTAATGGCATTGGCTACTCGGGCATTGGTTACAACACCTCGGGCGTGAAAGCCATCAAGGTCGGTCGTGAGGATGGCGAGCTTTTCGAGCCCAACGCCGAGAACGCAGCTACCGGCGATTATCCGCTGGCTCGCTTCCTGTACGTGGCGGTGAACAAGCACCCCAACGAGGAACTGCCGCCCCTGGAGCGTGAGTTTTTCAGGCTGGTGCTGTCCCGACAGGGCCAGGAAGTGACCGTTCGTGACGGCTTCATCCCCCTGCCGGCCTCCGTCGCTGAACAGTGGAGAGATCGTCTGGGCCTGTAACACAGCCCCTTCACGTTCATTGATGTGGCAGAGCGCCCGGTGACAGCCGGGCGTTTTTTTTAATGTAATCAATGGCGTGTTTCATTAATGAGATCCTTAACCATTGTGTCGCGAAACTGTCATGTTTCTGTCATGAGTGCTCCGTAGCATTGCCGGCGCAACGAGCGGACCCGTTCAGGACGGGCCACAAATGGAAGCAGGCACTCGGGACAGATCAACGATGAGCAAGCAGAGTGAAGCAGGGTCGCCGGAGGCGGGCCACGGTGACGACGGCCTGATGCCCGGGCCGGAGGCCCGGACCCGGCTGCGTCGCTGGCGTCGAACCAAGGACTGGTTTGCCAAGGGTTTTGTGGCCATGGCGGGGATCGGTGTGATTATCTCCCTGGCGACCATCTTCGTGTATCTGTTCAGCGAAGTGACTCCCCTGTTCAAGGGTGCGGATCTGGATGAGCCGATCAGTTACGAAATGCCGGGTTTTGATCAGGCCGAGACACTCTATTTCGCCACTGATCGGCATAACGCCGTGGGCGTTCGCTATACGAGCGAGGGCCAGGCGATATATTTCCAGCCGGAGTCCGGTGAAGTCCTGCGAACCGAAATGCTGGACATTCCCCTCGGCGTGGCGATTACCAGCTTTGCGACCGGCGAGCCGCGGACCGGGTTGGCCGCATTTGGCCTGTCTGACGGTACAGCCCTGGTGGTTCAACTCGAGTATGAGATCACTTATCCGGACAATCAACGCCAAGTAACCCCTCGCCTCAGGTTCCCGTTGGGCGAAGAACCCATTCGGGTCGCCGAAGAACGTATTGCGGTGCGCAATATCGCCGTCCAGGAGGGGGGGCGCGGTTATGCCCTGATAACCGAGACCACCAACGGGGCATTGACTTATGCGCGCTACGAGGCCCGGCGTCACTTCATGACTGACGAGGTGGAGCTGACTCGTAGCATGCATGCGCTGCCGACGCCCCCCGGTGAGATCTCCTCCATGCTGGTGGACATTACCCTGCGCAACCTGGTGATCGGCGACCAGCAGGGTAGTCTCCATTATTATGATATCCACCGTCCGGAGCAGGCTCGCCTGGTGGACAGTACCAGCGTGGTGGAAGGGGTGGAGGGCGGCGTCACCGCCATGGAATACCTGTTGGGCACCGTGTCTATCATCGTCGGCGGGGCCGATGGTTCCCTGACCCAATGGTTCCTGGTTCGCGACGAGGACAATGTTCGGCGTCTGACCCGCATTCGCGAGTTCGATCGTCATCCGGGTGCCATTACCCATATCTTCCCGGAATATGCCCGCAAGGGATTTATTGTCGGTGATGAAAGTGGTCATGTGGGGGTGCATTACGGAACATCAGCCCGCACTCTGGCCATGGAGCAGGTTTCCGATCAGCCCATCCGGCGGGTAGCCGTCTCACCGCGCAACAACAGCTTCCTGTTCACGGATGCGCCGGACCGGCTCACGTTCGGCCGCATGACCAATCCCCACCCGGAAATATCCTTCGGCGCCCTGTGGAACCGGGTCTGGTACGAGGGCCGTGATCGGCCGGAGTATGTGTGGCAATCATCTTCGGCCACCGACGAGTTCGAGCCCAAGTTCAGCTTCGTGCCCCTGTCCGTCGGGACCCTCAAGGCCGCGTTCTACGCCATGCTTTTTGCCATGCCATTGGCAATCATGGGCGCCATCTACACGGCCTATTTCATGACGCCCCGCCTGCGCGGCGTTGTCAAGCCAACCATCGAGATCATGGAGGCCCTGCCGACGGTCATTCTGGGTTTTCTCGCCGGGCTGTGGATGGCGCCCTTTGTGGAGAACAACCTGCCGGCGGTATTCAGCATTCTGATCCTGATGCCCGTCTTCATGATGGCGGCCGCTTTTTTGTGGACACGTGTGCTCCCGGTCACTCTGCGTGAGCGGGTGCCGCCAGGCTGGGAGGCCGCCATACTGGTGCCGGTGGTGCTGGTGGTGGGCTATGTCTGCGTCAGTGCCAGCCCCTGGGTAGAGGTGGCCCTGTTTGACGGTGACATGCGCCAGTGGTTTACCGAGCAGGGTATCGCCTACGACCAGCGTAACGCTCTGGTTGTGGGCTTCGCCATGGGCTTTGCAGTGATTCCCACCATCTTCTCCATTGCCGAGGACGCGGTGTTCAACGTGCCCAAGCACCTGACTCAGGGCTCCCTGGCTCTCGGCGCAACACCGTGGCAGACCATGGTGGGAGTCGTGCTGCTTACCGCCAGCCCGGGGATCTTTTCCGGGGTAATGATCGGCTTCGGCCGAGCCGTGGGCGAGACCATGATTGTGTTGATGGCCACCGGGAACAGCCCGGTGGTGAATTTCAATATCTTCGAGGGAATGCGCACCCTGTCGGCCAACATTGCCGTGGAGATGGGCGAGGCCGCCCGCGGCGGGACGCATTACCGGATTCTCTTCCTGGCGGCGCTGGTTCTGTTCATGGCGACCTTTGTCCTCAACACCATTGCCGAAATCGTCCGCCAGCGTCTGCGGCGCAAGTACAGCTCACTCTGATCCCGCCATCGGGACGGTATTGACGGGAAACATGCAATGACGAACTGGTTCAAGAGTGGCACACCCTGGATCTGGCTGAACGCCGGTGCGGTGACCCTGAGCATGATCATGGTGATCGGCCTCATTGGTCTGATCGCCGTGCGAGGCCTCGGACATTTCTGGCCGTCGGATATTGCCGAGATCACGTATCTTTCTGAAGACGGTGAGGAAAGACGGCTGATCGGCGAATTGAGCCAGAGCGAGACCATGACCGCAGCCGCCATGCGAGAGACGGGGCTTGAGGTGCCGGAGGACCAGGAGGTGGTGGTACGACACCTGATCAAGCATGGCAACCGAGACCTGCTGCCCCGGGATTTTGCCTGGTATGTGGCGGAGCAACTCAGGGACTGGCGTTATCCGGAAAATCTGGTTCGCCTGGAGCGCCGGGAATGGGGTGACTTTTATGGCTACGTCCGGGAAGTGCGGGAAGGGGGTGTGCCGGTCGCCACCGGTGATGCCGCTCTCCAGGCCCTTGTGGATCTGGCGCCACAGAGTGTTCGTCTGATGGACGAGGTTGCTCGTATTGATCGCTACGAAATCGGTGGCGTCAACTTCCGGATGGAGCAGATTCGCCTGGAACGTCGCCGAGTTGAAATGGACGAGCGCATGTCCGAGACGGCAAAGGCCGAGCGTTACGAGGAACTGGACGCGGAGATGGGTTCGCTCCAGGAGGAATACAATCAGCTTCGTGAGCAGAGGCAGCTGAAGCGGGACCAGGCGGGCAATGTTTCCGCAGTTTTCGAGGTCATGGACGGTCGGATGGTGGAGATCAACTTCGCCAATCTTGTCCGGGCTACTGCGCCAAATGCCATGTCAACCTCAGAGAAAATCGGTGAGTACTTCTCCCGCTTCTGGCGCTTTCTCTCCGATTATCCCCGGGAGGCCAATACGGAAGGCGGTATTTTTCCGGCCATCTTCGGCACGGTGACCATGGTCATGATCATGTCCATATTCGTCACACCCTTTGGTGTGCTCGCCGCCATCTATCTGCGGGAGTACGCCAAGCAGGGGCCGCTTACACGAGCCATCCGTATTTCCGTGAACAATCTGGCCGGGGTGCCGTCCATTGTCTTCGGTGTATTTGGTCTGGGCTTTTTCGTCTATTTCATCGGCGGCAATATCGACCAGGTTTTCTACCCGGAGGCCCTGCCGGCACCCACATTTGGTACCCCGGGCCTGATCTGGGTTTCTCTCACCCT